>JAOZKH010000150.1:0-3559 GCA_029935405.1 Vallitaleaceae bacterium
TTGTTTCTAAATACATAAAATCATCCTCCTATAAATTAGTGAGTATTATTACTATAAAACACTCTATTAATCACAAGACTCAAAAACTATTGAATTTTGTGTTTTTTAATACCGAGTATATTTAATCTATCTTTTTTGATCCATATTAATAGATACACATTTTAAATAGAAAAGTTTCATAAATAGTAAAATATAATCACCAGTGTACTACCTAAATTCTGCGTTAACTAGATTAATTGCTATATTTCATCAGATATCATCACTTTTCCTAAAACTATTTCTTTTATTTCGACATCAACATATTTTTCGTTGATCTTAAAATCTCTTACTTCATCCTCATAAGACATAAATTTCAATCTATTAACATATTTTACATATGACGAAAAAATACTTTGAAGTCCAATTGATAGTAAATAAAACTTTTAAGCTGATTTCAGGTGGTTCAATATAAGACATTTTCTTTACTCTAACAATATCAAAAGAAGATTCTTAGAAAATACCTCTGAAGGATATGCCAGAGTACTATTAAGATTAATACACGATTATTGTGAATAAATGACGCATATCACTTTTAGTTAATTACTTAACTCTCTAAACCTATTTTTCTATACACAACTGAAAACATCCCAAGTCCAACAAATATCCAGGCACCAATCACTACCATATCCATACCATGAGTTGCTGTACTAAAAACGACATCTCCATCAAATAGGCTTGATAACATTTCATTCATACTATATGTAGGAAAAAATTTGGCAATACCTAGTATGATTTCGTCCAATTCTGCAAACGCTGGAAGCATGAGAAAGAAGATCAAAATTGGCATACCAATTACCCCTGTCGCCATTTGGTCAGGTGCAATCATACCGATAACAGCTCCTAGTATAGTCATAGTACTAGAAACCAATAGGATTAAAATAAAATATGTTAGGTAGTACTCAATGCCAAAACCTAAAATAACGAACATGATAGTATTCACTGTAATTGCAATGAGTATTATGACTACCGATTTCCCAAAGAAAAACTCCAGTGGCTTTAAGCCAGCTAACAGCATCGTTCTTAGTGTTTTCTTTTCTTTTTCCTCAGCAATTGACATTGCACTTGCTAGACTAACTCCTATTACCAAAGACATGTTTACACAGAGAGTAAGTATCTTCCACGCGCTCATCACATCCTCACCTTGCTTCATAAATAGCTGTTTATATAAAACACAAAAGCCTAGAGGTAATAAAAACATTAAAACCAGTCTTTTATTTTTCCCTATATCTTGAAATTCCTTGATAACCAATGCGCTGAATCTTCTATAATTAAACATTATGACAGCTCCTTTCCAGTTAAGCTTAAGAATATTTCTTCTAAACTTGGCTCATTGCTATGGACAGTTTCAAGCATGCCCTCTTCCAACCACTCTTTAATCCTAGCGCCACCTATACCATCTTTCTCCAACATATACTCACTACCATCTTTTAGTGTAATATCTATTGTATTGGTTCCATACTTCTTTTTCAACTCTTTTGGAGAGTCCATATCTACAATAACTCCCTCGTCAATAAATGCTACACGATCACATAACTTATCTGCTTCTGTCATATCATGGGTTGTTAGAAATACTGTTGTTCCATTCCTATTTAGTTTGCGTATCAACTTATGAATTTCTAGAGTAGTTCCTGGATCTAATGATGCCGTTGGTTCATCCAAGAATAAAACCTTTGGCTTATGAATTACCGCTCTGGCAATCATAACTCTCTGCTTCATTCCTTTTGATAATTTATCAACTGGCTTATCAATGTGATCGATTAAATCAACTTCCTCTAACACCTCTTCTACCTGATTTTTTCCTAAACCGTGGAATCTAGCGAACAGCATTAGGTTCTTCATTATACTAAGTCGTTCATATAATCCGCTACTATCTGTCAACACGCCCATATCGCCAAAGATTTCATGATGTGTTACAACATCCTTCCCCATCACAGTGACTTCACCCATAGATGAAACCAACTGTGCTGTAAAGAGATTAATCGCTGTAGTTTTTCCTGCACCACTCGGTCCAAGAAATCCAAATACCTCACCCTCATCAACATGGAACGTAATATTTTTCAATGCCTTTTGCTCTCCAAATACCTTACTTACATTTTTCATAACAAGCATATAATCTTGCTTCGTTATATGTTGATTTTCTTGCTTGATTTTATGATGAATAGTCTTCATACTCGTCTCCTCCCATCACCATTTGTTGGTGAATTGTTTTGATGAGACTATTATGAATGATTTTTGTTCAAATGTCTTAAGAATACCTTGTAAAGAGCCTAACTTAGGCCATTCGGAGTATTACAAAGGGTGAGTGGAGTAGATATACACCTGAAAGGCACACCTTATATTCCCAGTATATTCTTTAATTCAGGAAGCCTGCCCTTTGATAATGGAACGACACTTTTCTCTTTATCATCTAATCCTAAACTATAACTATTTCTTGACCAGGTTAAAACCTCACATACCCTTTGTAGATTTACTAAATAAGAACGATGTGACCGAAAGAATCCTAGATATAGTAATCGTCCTTCTAATTCTGTTAGTGAATGAGGGCACGGGAATTTTTCACCTTTCACATTTAACTGACATTCACCTTGAACAACTTCAACATAATCAATTTCTATAGGATTAATAAGCAAAATTCTATCTTCAAGTTTTGCCTGTATTTTATCCACTTTAACTTGTGTCACTTCTACTTGATTTGGAACTTCAACATTTATCGTATCTTGTGAATCTATATGATTCGGATCATTTTTTGCTTGTTGCTCATCTGTTGCTTTTTGTAGATTTATAGATTGTTGTTCATGTATACCTTTAATTTCCTTTAAACCATTGTCATCTAGCACAAAGACTTCATCACCTGTTAAAAGAACATCTTTCAATCGAACACTTAAACAAAATATCCCAACACCATTCTCTCGCATAAGCGAAAATGCCTGCATCACTAGAGTTAAACTATCTCTATCTAAATCCATTAATGGTTCTTGTACAATCAAAGTCTCTGGATAACTTAATAATTCACGTGCATAAGATAGTCTTCTTTTTTGACATAGTGTTAATTTTTTTATCCTGGTCATAGCAAGATCTCTCAGCCCCATAAAAGACATCACTTGCTCCACTGAGTTTTTCTCCAAATACATTTTTTCATAAAAACGAAGATAAGACTTCACAGGCATGTTTTCATAATATGTCTCGTCTTGAAAGATTACTCTTGTTCTATCGGTACTGACTTGGCCCCTTGAGGGTTCTTGTTTTCCAATAATGAGATCAACCAATAAGTTTGAAGTAGATTGATTACACTCTACACTTATCTGATTTCCTGCATTCACTACAAGGGTGATATCTTTTACCGAAACATCTCTTGATGCTTTATATACACCATCTAGTTTCATCATATTTCTTACCCTATCCATTCTCTGATCATCATGGTTTATGTTCTACTACTGCTAAATTGTACCAAATTGCTGGCTCGATGGCTAGCGAAGTTTCTTGTTTCTTAAATCTTTCTTAAATCTTTGTTACTGTTCAC
>JAOZKH010000150.1:3659-5362 GCA_029935405.1 Vallitaleaceae bacterium
ACTGTTCACTGTTAACCTAATTAAGGAGGCACGTTATGAAGTATTCTGAATCAATTAAGGCAAAGCTGCTTGCTACAATCCATGAAATAGCAGCTGATCCGAGCAAATATGCTGTCAATCCAAGAAAGGATTTTACGCGAAATAGAAAAATTGGATTTAAGCAGCTTCTGCTCATGTTCCTGACCATGGAAGGTAACTGCATAAAGGAAGAACTGTATCGTTACTTTGGTAGAACAACTGATGCACCATCAAAGCTGCTTTTTATAAGCAGCGACAAAAACTTAGAAAAAATGCCCTACGAAATCTTCTTCTTGCTTTTAACAAAAAACTCAAAAAAACTCTTTATAATAGAAAGTATCAGTTTATAGCTTGCGATGGCTCCGCTCTTGATATTTTTAGAAATCCGGATGATCCTGATACCTTTTTTGGGCCTAATAACAAATCAACAAGAGGATTCAATCAAATCCATATCAATGCTTTCTATTCCATTTTAGACAGACGCTTTACCGACCTTGTTATTCAGCCTAGTAGAAAACGTAACGAATACAGTGCTTTCTGCCAGATGGTTGATGCAGCCGATAAAGCGGAACCACCTACTGCTTATTTCTGCGATATGGGTTACGCTTCATATAATAACTTCGCCCATATTATCGAAAATAGTCAGTATTTCCTTATTCGATGCAATGATAAAAGAGCTGAAGGAATACTTGGTTATCCGCTAGATAGTGTTAGGGAAATTGATTGTCACGTTGACCATATTCTCAGTAGGTCACAGTCAAAGAAAAAGATGTCACGTCCAAAACAGACTGACCGCTACAGGCATGTGAGTAAGAGCGTTCCAATGGATTACCTTGACAGCAATAGGACTGAATATGATATTTCGCTGCGTGTTATTCGATTTGAGATTAAAAAAGACTGTTTCGAAAACATAATAACAAACCTTCCTGACTTAGAGTTTGATTTAGAAGATTTCAAGGATCTTTACCATCTTAGATGGTCAGAGGAAAACGCATTCAGGGATATCAAACATCCTCTATGTCTCAAAACCCTTCACTCAAAAAAATATGACTATATAGCACAGGAAGTATGAGCAAGGGCAATCCTTCATAATTTCAGTTCTGAAATCATAACAAATGTAGCTATAGAAAAGCGCGATACAAAACATAAATATCAGGCAAACTTTTCTGAGGGATTTAAAACCTGTAGGGAATTTCTAAGAATTCATGATAAGATCATTTTACTTGATGTAGAAGGTCTGCATAGGTTCAAGCTACCGATAAGCTTTTGCTATCGCAATTAAGAAAAGAGCCTCTCTAATATACTACATATTTATACGAAAACAAACCTTTTTTTAATGGATTGAATTCGTTTAATTGTTATACTCTTTTTTAAGCAGAATAATAGTAATGCCGTGCTGCCAGCTTAATTTTTCATGACTAGTATTCAATTTTGGGTTATCTTTCGTTTGCTTCTCGCCTATTTTCCTTAAGTTAATAGGTTTCACGATTCCCGAATGAACAATAAGTTCCTTTATACCCTTAAGTAAATGACATTGAGTGTGAACAGTAACTACCAACAACTGCTGATACGATCTGTAATCTATCTTCTATGGTAAATCTTTTAATTAGATGTTACAATTTTCATATATGGTTAATCTATATATAGGAGGATAACTATGAAGCTATTTCAAACCAAACTAGAAA
>JAOZKH010000151.1 GCA_029935405.1 Vallitaleaceae bacterium
AAAGAATTATAGAAGTAAAACGGATCATTTCAACCAATTTTTTTACTATTCAATTGAGGAGAATAAAAATAGGATCGATTGGCAATCCGTAAATTCAAGAGTTAAAGATAACCTAATTATTACATGTTGTAACTGCCAAAACAATATTCGTACCAAGGAGATAATCAATGATAATAGAGAATAATTTTACAAAAGAGTGGTTAGAAAAGCAATTGGATGATATTAGAAAAAGAAAGGTGAAAGCAGACCCCCTTCTGGTAGAAAAGAATATCCACGCCCTACATTTACTTGAGAAACTTATTGAAAAAGAGCTCGATTTTGTCTTTAAAGGTGGAACTGCATTGATACTACTTTTAGATGAACCAATAAGATTTTCAATAGATATTGATATATTAATGAAGCCAAGTTTCCAAACTGATTCATTAAATTCTACTTTTGACAGTTTAATTGAGGAAAGTGGTCCATTTAATAAAGTTGAAGAAGATGAAAGAATTAATAGAGGTATTCCTAAAAAACACTTTAAATTCTATTATGAATCAGTAATTTCTAACAAATACCCACAATATATTTTACTGGATATATTATTTGATGACGAGGTATATACCGAAATGATAAAGGTACCTATCAAGAACTCTTTGATAGACACCTATGACCCTCACTTGAAAGCCCTTTGTCCAACATTGAACTCACTTCTCGGCGAAAAAATGACAGCATTTGCACCCAATACAACTGGAATCCCTTATACATCAGAAAAATATACAGAGATCATTAAGCAAATGTTTGATGTTTCAAGAATGGTTAAACACATTAATCCAGAATCTTTGGAGATAGTAAAAGAGAATTTTTACCGAAGCGCTAATCAAAATATTCGATTCAGAAAACTAGTTGACATAGGACCCGAACACGTACTTAAAGATATAATTGATACTTCAATCACAATTCTTGCACAAGGTAAATATAAACAAGATGTATATAATAGACTTGATGAAGGAATTAGGAATATCAAAGGTTATATTCATAGCGAGAAATATAACTATGATTATGCTGTTAAAGATGCTGGAAGAGTTGCACATTTAGCAACCATGATACTAAATAATTCTCCTTTCATACAATACTCTCAAGATATTGCAGTTGTAAGTTACAATGAAGGAGAATATCTACGGCGAATGAATATATTAAAGAAAATTGACAAAGAAGCATATTATCATTGGCAACAAGTTTTAATCAACATAATAAAGTAAAAACTTCTAACACATATACAGATTTTAATTTATCAACGACTCAAAAGTCAACAAATTCTCCCATGACTTGTTATCTTCTGTACTATACAAAGATTCACACTATTTTTTATTTTCATCGAAGTATATTATTAATCCCCCCATAAGTGCAATACTTAATATAATACCTATAAGATCTCCTTTTGACCCTAAGTAAATTTCTGTCAATACTCCTATAATTAAAACAATAATAGCAGAAGCAATAGTTTTCCCCATTGTCAACCCTCTTTAGATTTTTTTAAAATTATTCTTTTTTATCATATCGACTCTTTCCATATTATAACTATTTTTGTTTTTCCTTAAAATCCTTTTCACTTTCTCTTTTAGAACTTTCTAAATTTAAAGCTTTAGATTTCTTCTTCAAAACTTTAATTAATACAAAAATTAAACAATATACAACAAGAACAATAATTCCAATTAATATGATTACTGCAAATAGTTGAAAAATTATTTGCAGTAACGTTTGTGTATTAAATCCTAATATTCTACTTTTCATAAAACTTCTTTATCCTCTCTAAATTTCAATTAATGTAACTGTTTTAATCATGCATCCCGCCAACCGTAAGCTGATGACCTATGGCTTTATTAATCAGATATTTATTTACTGGTTTATTTTATTCTCTTTATATCCCATGCCAAGTAGAACAATGCCCAGTATAATTATTATTCCCTTCAAATAAAAGAAATTCTATAACATACAAACTAATTCCCAGAATAACGGTTTTAAATCCTACAATCATTTTTTTTCGCTAAATTTTTTTCCATACTTCTCCCTTCCTATTTATGTTGATATACTACATAACCATATTTTATTACAACTAATGGCACGATAAATCAAAATAAGCTATCAGACATGATAATAATATAAATATTTTCTATCACTGGTCCGACGATAGATTTCAATTTATCTTGCTATATTCCCCCTTAAACTGACTCCAATAAATAACATCCAAATCTTCTGGGACATGACAATACACCCAATCATAACTATCTGAACCATGAACATATAAATCTGTAGTATATCTATAACCACTATCTGTTACTTCAAGTTGCAGGAACACAGAATCCACTATGGTTATAAGCTTTTCTAACTTATGATCATACACTTGTAGAGCACTTCCATAATCGTGTCTTTCCATAAGGAATGTCACATCCACATCCTTATCATTTAGCTCTTTAAAAAAATCGACGTTTGTATTAACATGAACTAATGGTGCTGGTCCATCAAAAGGAACCCAGAAGAAAACATCTTCTTCAATGACTATAATATTCCAAGGATTTAAATTACTACATATCACATGATCCTTTTGTGTATCAATATCCCTACTAACAAGCAATTGATTCGAAGCATAATATAACTTACCATCATCAGTAAGTGTACTATAATCTCCATAACATACTGTAGCAATCGTCATGCTGTCTTGATCAATCAATATCTGAGTATACATGTCTCCTATTAAAACATATTCATTATTTGAATCCATAATAACAAAACCTTTATAAGAATCCTCATACGTATATCCAAGATTGAACCAATAATCCTTGGCTATATTAATTAATTCAAAGGATCTTACCTCATCCGTGTTACTGAGATTATACACTTTCAACACATAATTTTCATCAATTCCCCATATATAATCTCTAGTCAGTCCAAGCCCTCTTGGAGAATCAATATTATTGATTTCAATAACTTCATCTCCATCAAACTTTTCAAAGAATAGAGAATTTAAATCGGTCTCCAAGTTATAACCAACCCCTATTTCATTTATCCTGAAATCATTCAAAAAATCATGACTCAATATCAAAGAATAACTATTTCCATCAGGCTTATATATATCTTTTTTAGAATTCTTAAAGTAAGTTACACCATCATACATATATGTTTCTTTGACTTCATGTTCTATCCCACTTATATCAGTAAACTTTGGTGTATCTTTGATATTCTCAAATACTTTTAAATGATTGGAATCTATTCCATAGTCCAGCTCATAACCAAATTCATCATACAAATATAAAATATTATCAATAACAACATTTCCATAGGGATATCCATCAAACTCAACATCTTGGATCTTAAGTTTAGGAAATGGAACTCTCCAAAGTTCATTTCTTGCATATTGATTATCTCCAAATTCATCATTCGACTTTATACTTTCTTCCAACTTAGTATTTTCTTCAAATAAAATTCGTGAACTTTCTTTCTCATTATTAAGCTCGTTATTTACTTTTAATTTTTCTTCTTCAAGCTGCTCAATTAAACTTTCCAATTCTTTAATTTTAATATCTTTGGATATCTCAGTTTCAGAATCTACTTTTTCAATGGTCGTCTGACTACAAGCAACTAATACACATACTAATATTAATAGAACAAATACTATTTTCTTCATGTTTTACCTCACTCACTTACTTACATATATAAGCGAATTTCAGAATGACTAACTAATAATTTTATAGGGATAAACAATTATATCCCTACTAGTTACAGAACAAAAGGTCTTTATAGTACAGGTGTTCACGTTTCGACTCGGGTAATAAATACATCTTCAAATTTTAAATTATCATTCGATTATAAAAAAATTCTAAACGATATAGGTAATTCCATCGTATAGATCCACCTTGTTCTTTTGCATGACGACATTACTTTATTTAGTGATGTTAATCATGGTAGTATTATTCAAATTATATTTTTTCTCTTTTTGCGGTTATAGATCGAGAAAATAAAATTCCACTACAGACACTCAAAATACCTCTAAAAAGACCTGTCTGCATTATTGTGGAAACTAATCCGAAACTAAATAAATTCATTCCAATCGCAGCAGGTATTAGAAGTATAAAAATTATCAATGTAGATACTACTAAACCTAGCCATTGAATACCAAGCCCTTCCTTCAATGCAAGTAATAAACGCTCATGTTCTATTAGAACACCTATCAAAAATACTGCCATAGTAAAAGCGACTCTATACATATAAAATTCAGGTTGCAGTCTTCTTGCCGCTATCAAATAATCAGGATGTATCTTAGCTAAACCAATTACTATAAGAAAAATAAACACCCAAGAAATATATGCTGCTAAACTTATACCTAAAATTCTTTTCATACTGTTCCTCCTCGTATAATATATTTAATATTCAACGGATAGTTAATTATGTTACTTACTACTACGTTTTTGCAACTTAAAACCTGTCTGATAAGTTTAAATAATTAAAATATCTTCCTTTAAATCTAAATGCAAATTTCAATTTGTAGAGGTGTACAATTGTTTGAATGTCCTCACCAATCAAAAGGTCCTTATTGTGCAAGTGTTCAGTAACAAATCACTTATGATACGGTTCACCACACTTAATTTCCGGGTTATTGGAATTTCTTATCGGCAGTCCTCATTTTTTTCAGTTGTTCCCTTTTTTGCTTAGTTTCTTCTACTGATAAATAAAATTCTAACTGACAATACTCCTTAAATAGTTCAAATGATTCTAATGCCCTTTTTAAATTACTTTTCAATTTTGTTGGGTCTAATTTATTGAATCTACCATGGATAATATCATTGCGGTCTTTTCTTATACCATCGATAGCCTTATTCATTTTAGTCTTACTAACTTCTATATTTTCATCAATCTCAAGATACTTTTTCATTATTTTATTAATACCAGGTTTAACAAAGCAGATAATGCCATCTTCGATAAGCTTATTAAATTCATCTTCTATATACTTATCTTTCATTTTCCATTCATCATATGAAAATATACCATTATATATGTCATCAGTATTATCATATCCAATTGAATATTTTTTGCTTTCCTTTGAAATATTGCATGAGCTAGTTTCCCAATACCAACCAGTTTTAACATCAATTGTTGGTTCTTGCATCCAACCAACTTTAAAAGATCTCAATCGTTTTGATGATGACCATAATAATCTTCTATTATTATCTATTGATAAAGAATAAGCTTGATGAGGATACATCACAGGCACAGAATCTTCGCGATTTAATAGACCTTTAACACTTCTAAATGTTAGACTTTTTTTTTTAAATTTCATTTTTAACTTAAAATA
>JAOZKH010000152.1 GCA_029935405.1 Vallitaleaceae bacterium
AAAAAGCAAAGAAAAAGCAAAGAAAAGAAAAGAAAAAATAGAAAAAGAAGGAGACTGAATATGAATACAGGAAAATTAGAAAAACAAGTAGCAGTTATTACAGGAGCGGCTAGGGGTCTTGGAGAAGCCTTGGCACAACGTTTAGATTTTGAAGGATGTCAAGTGGTGGTTGCAGATATTAATTACGAAGCAGCAAAAAAGGTTGCAGCGTCTCTTAATAATGCCATAGCTATAGAAGTAGATGTTACAGATGAAGAACAAGTAGCCAATGTATTTAAAATTGCTATAGAAAAATATGGGAAGGTAGATATAACCATATGTAATGCTGCGATAGTAACGGCAGATGCTGTAGTTGATTTTGAACTTAGTACTTGGAGAAAAATAGTAGATGTTAACTTAACTGGAAATTTTCTTACTGCTAAACATGCTTGTAAAGTAATGCTTCCAAATAAAAGAGGAAGTATTGTGCAGATAAATTCTAAATCAGGTAAAAAAGGTTCATTTAAAAATTCCGCTTACTCGGCATCAAAATTTGGAGGAATTGGATTTGTTCAAAGTCTTGCACTTGAAATGGCAGAAAGTGGTATTAGAGTAAATGCAATTTGTCCAGGAAATCTTTTAGATTCACCACTTTGGGTGAATAGTCTTTACAAGCAATATGCTATAAATCAAGGTATTACAGAAGAAGAAGTTCGTCAAAAGTATATAAATCAGGTACCGATGAAACGTGGTTGTACATATGAAGATGTTGCAAACGTAATGGTATTTTTAGCATCAGATCAGGCAGGTTATATGACTGGACAAGCAATAAATGTTACAGGCGGACAAGAAATGAAATAATATTTCGGAGGGTATCATGGAAAATGAATTATTAGAAAAATTAAATGCATCTACAGCTATTGAACGTTTAGATGCATTAAAATCACTTGTCAAATTAGTAGAAAATGGAACAATAAATCTTAACAAACCAGAAGGTTACGTAAATAATCACATTCATACCACATATTCTTTTTCACCATATTCACCTACACTAGCAATATGGGAAGCAAAAATGGCTGGACTAATGACAGCAGGTATTGTAGACCATGATTCTATAGGTGGTGCAGATGAGTTTATAAAAGCTGGACAAATATTAAAGATGGCAACAACAATTGGACTTGAATGTAGAGTTAATATGCAAGGAACAAAATTTGAAAATAGACGTATAAATAATGGGGATCAAATAGGTATTGCCTATGTAACAATACATGGAATACCAAATCAAAAGATTAAAGAAGTTGAAGAGTTTATTAAACCATATAGAGAACATAGATTTATTAGAAACTTAAAAATGGTTGATAAAATCAATGATTTATTTGGTGATGGATTCCTTGATTACAAAAAAGATGTTGAATTTTTTTCACAATGTGCGCATGGTGGTAGTGTAACAGAGAGACATATAATGTTTGCATTAGCAAAAAAATTAATTCAAATTCATGGAAAAGGAAGTGATTTGGTAAATGTACTAAGTAAGGATTGGAATTTAGAAATTAAAGACCAAGTAAAAAAACATTTATTAGATATAGATAATTCTGTTTATGAGTACGATCTTCTAAATTTATTAAAAGGGACATTTATTGAGAAAATATACGTAAAGGCTACAAAGGAATTACCTAACATTAAGGATTTAGTTGTTTTTGCGAAAGAAATTGGTGCTATTCCAGCGTATGCGTATTTAGGTGATGTTGATAATTCAATCACAGGCGATAAAAAGAATATGAAATTTGAAGATGATTATTTGGATGAAATTATTACTTATATGAAAAAAGTAGGGTTTGAAGCTATCACTTACATGCCAAGCAGAAACTCAGATAATCAATTAAATCGACTTCGTGAGTTGTGTAGAATTCATGGATTCTTCCAAATTAGTGGAGAAGATATTAATTCTCCGAGACAATTATTTACATGTGAGGCACTATTAAAACCTGAAAACTCATTATTAGTTACATCTACTTGGGCTATGATTGGACATGAAAAAGAAGCAACAAAACAACTCGACAACGGTATGTTTTCAAAAAAAACTATTGAGAAATTACCATTACTTGAAGATAGAATAAATTATTTTGTATCAAAAGCAAAGTGATTTTAGGAGGAATAGTTATGATAAAAGATATTCGCGAATTAATAGAAATATCTCATTACGCTGCTAATAACATAGCCTATATACAAGGTGGTGGTGGTAATACATCTGTGAAATATAATGACGAGGAAATGGCAGTAAAGGCATCGGGTTGTAAGTTATCAGATATGGCTGAAAAAGAAGGATATGTAGTAGTAAATCATAGAAAAATAAGAGAATACTTTAATACTGCAGATGTAGATGCAAAAGATTTTGAAGTAACTAGTAGTAAGGTATTGAAAGAAGCTATAATTGAAAAAGATGGTATAAAAACACTGCGTCCTTCAGTTGAAGCAGGTTTTCATTCAATACTTAAAAAACATGTTATACATACCCATTCAGTGTATGCAAATATCTTGTGTTGCAGTAAAGAAGGTAAAGATATTGCAAAGAAAGTATTTCATGATAGAAACTATATTTGGTATGATTATGTTACACCAGGAGCATTTTTGACTGCTATTTTAGCTAAAGAAATTCAAGTGCGAGGATCTATTCCAGAAATAATTTTTATGGGAAATCATGGGGTCATCGTTACAGCGGATGATGCAAAAAAAGCCATAGAAATTCATGAAATAGTAAACAATAAAATTAGAGAGGAATTGGATTTAGTAGAACAATTTCCAGAAGTCAGCATAAAATTAATAGGTGATGATAAAATAGCAAGTAGTTCAGAGTATGTAAAAAATTTCTTTAAGGAAACAGATGGGCATATTGATATTATTAAAGATATTGTATTGTATCCAGATCAATTAGTATATCTTAATAAATCTATATATAAAAAGGATAATAGTCAAGCAGACATATTTTTTGATAAAGATCAATTAATATATAAAATGTCAAAACAACGAGCAAGTATTGGTGAAGAAACTTTAGTTGCATATTTATATGTCATTCAAAGCATTAAAGATAAAGGGCTATCATTAGTAACTATGACTCGTGAAGATCAAGCATTTATTCAAGGATGGGAAATTGAAGATTATAGGAAAAATATCCTCAAATAGTGTTATAATAGAAGTAGAAAGTAAAACAAAGAGATTGGAGAAATCAATATGACATATTCACAATTTATGATGGTGATTTCATTTGTTTTAATGATACTAGGTATATTTACACCATTGCCTGTAGGAGTATTCGGGGTTTTTGGAATAACTGGAATGATTACAGGTTGGATTATTGAGTATGCACGAAATAAGAAAATCACAAAAGAGAAAGAAGATTTTATTGATGTTGAATTTACTGTGGAAGAAACAACAAAAATGTCTTTTGATATGAAACTTAGAAAATTACAAGAATTAAAAAGAGATGAATTGATAACAGAGGAAGAGTTTGAAAAAAAACGTCGGGAAATTTTAAAAGCGAAGTGGTAATATAAAGGCATTATATTTCATGATGTATAATTTGAAGGATGTTATGTTAAGGCTTAATGAAGGAGGCCTTTATGAAAATAATGAAATTTATTAGTAAACGTTTAGAAAGCATTAAAGATGGCTTTATACGATTTCCGGAAAGTGTTTTTATTACAGTTGCAGTTGTTGTCTTAATGATTATTAATGTTGAAACAGAAATTAATGATGAGATTTATCGTAATATTATACTAACTTTATGGGTTGGTTTGTTATTGGTAACAAATGCAAAGTTAATTAGTGAAAGAGTTGGAAACAATATTAGCAGAATAATATTAGACAGCCTTTCTGGTATATTTATGATTGGATTATATATAATTATTCCCCGGGAAATGACAATAGGTTTTGTAACTTTTTATATGTCGCTAATCACAGCACTAGTTATTGCGTTTTTGGTTATTCCATACTTCTATAGGAAAAATAGATTCAGCTTTTATTGCTTAAGAACAGGTTTGGGTGTGGTTTTGACCTTGTTCTATTGCATGGTGGTTTTTGCAGGTGTTTCAGGTTTAATATTTGCGGTAGAAAGTCTTTTTGAATTCGATTTTTCAGATATGATTTATCTTGATATGCTGATTATATCACTTGGTCTATTTGGCGTTGTTTACTTTCTATCAACAATTGAAGATGTGACTAACGAAGTATCTATAAGTAGGTATCCAAAAGGAATTAAAATAGTATTGACTTTAATATTAATACCTTTAATGATTGCTTATACAGTTATAATGTATGCCTATTTTGTAAGAATTCTTATAACTATGGAATGGCCAATTGGAATTGTAGGCCAATTAGTTATTTGGTATGGTCTAGCAGCATGGATTTCGGTGTTTCTTTTGGAAGGAGTACCATCACTTAAAAAATGGCAACAAAAATGGTTGAAGTATCATCCATATGTGTTTATTCTTCCAATTATATTAATGATTACATCAGTTGGTATTCGTATTTATCATTATGGAGTTACGCAGTTAAGATATTATGTTGTATTAGGTGCTATTTGGTTTATTGGTTGCACAGTTGTATCTTTGTTTTACAAGTACAAAACAATGGTATTTGCATTGTTAGGTGGAATACTATTGCTTGTTGGTTCTTTTGGTCCACTAGGTTCTGTTCAAATTAGTTTCAACTCACAAGAAGCTAGAATTGTTCAGTTACTGGATGAAAATGATATGTTATTAGACGGGAAAGTAGTTGCAAATGCAAGCCTTGATAAAGACTTGCAGGATGAAATAATGAGTGCAATATTGTATATTAATGAGCTGGATAAACTAGATGAAATGGATATTTTGCCTGAATCATTTGATATACATAATGATATGGCTGTCGTTTTTGGATTTCAATCATACTATCCTGTAAGGTCAAATACATATTATCATTATAGGATTGATAAATTTGAAGAAATAGAAGTTAAAGACGGCGTTTTTGTACCATTTCGTTTAGAAGAAGGATTAGAATATGAGATAGGTGGTTATCAGTTATTTATTGATGATGATACTATAGTTATTAAAGACACCGAATTAACCATTGATTTAACAGCAATTGCA
The DNA here is from genome assembly GCA_029935405.1 of Vallitaleaceae bacterium. Classification (GTDB taxonomy): domain Bacteria; phylum Bacillota; class Clostridia; order Lachnospirales; family Vallitaleaceae; genus UBA1351. Next base: position 5,103 of record JAOZKH010000152.1, read on the forward strand.
GGAAAAATGGTTGAGGATTTCGGTGATAAGTACAATTTATCAATAGAAAACCTAACTTATACGTACTTGATTGAAGAACAAGTGAAACTGACAATTGTTCTTCAATCAGTAGATATTGAAAAGGATGGTAGTGGGTATGATATTACTCATGGTGAAGGTTTTATTATAATAGA
>JAOZKH010000038.1 GCA_029935405.1 Vallitaleaceae bacterium
CAGTTTAGACTTATTTTGGTATAAATCAAACTAAAGCTCTTGTACTTAATATTTCATTGTATTATAATTAAGGTGGTCTTGAGAGATCATCTTATTTTTTATTTCGTAAATAATTTGAATTACGAAACGAGACATAGATTTCATGTTAGAGGATATTTACGGTAAAGGAGGGTGAAAATGGCTGATTGGTGGAATGAACTAGGTGTGATAAAACAAATTTTTTATACTATTGCAATGCCTGCTACCGTTATATTGGTGGTACAATCGATAATGTCAATTATTGGACTTTCAGATTTTGAATCTAGCGTTGACGGTATTGATGGTGAAGGTTTAGATGGTATGAATGCATTAGATGAACTTAATGCGTTAGATGAACTAAATGCCTTAGATGAACTTAATGCATTAGATGAGCTTGATGGAATGAACGGTGTTGATGAAGGTTTTGTAGGCGATTTTAAGTTTTTTACAATTCGAGGCCTTATAGCATTTTTCACGGTATTTGGATGGACCGGAGCAGCTATGGCTAACAGCTTTAATGTGATAATTGCAGTGATAGTTGCATTAATCGCAGGCTTAACAGCAATGGCTTTGATAGGATATATGTTTTATGCTATGACAAAGTTACAATCATCAGGTAATATTAAATATGATAATTGTATCGGTAAATCCGGTGAAGTATATTTAACTATACCACCTAAGAAACAAGGAAAAGGTAAAGTCACATTGACTGTGCAAGAAAGATTAATTGAAGTAAGTGCAATTACATTAGATGATGCACCGATTAAATCTGGTAATAGTGTAATTGTAAAAACGATGTTATCTGATCACACAGCAGTAGTAGAGAGAATTTAAAATAAGGAGGAACATTTAATGTCAGTAGAAATAATGATTTTAATAACAGTTATAATTTTATTATTATTCACAACATTAGTAGTACTAATATCAAGATACAGAAGATGTCCGTCGGATAGAGTTCTTGTTATTTATGGTAAAGTTGGTAAAAGCGCTACCGGATTACAAAGTTCAAAATGTATTCATGGTGGAGCAGCCTTTATATGGCCGGTAATTCAACATTATGAATTTATGGACTTAACACCTATTTCGATTAATGTTGATTTACGCAATGCACTTAGTAAGCAAAACATTCGTGTGGATGTACCATCAAGATTTACAGTAGGTATATCAACTGAACCTGGTATTATGCAAAATGCAGCTGAACGTCTTCTTGGACTTAAGCTTAGTGAAATTGAAGAATTAGCTAAGGATATTATATTTGGTCAATTACGTTTGGTAGTTGCGACAATGGATATTGAAGAAATTAACACAGATAGAGATAAGTTTCTTGATGCAGTTTCTAGAAATGTTGAAACAGAACTTAAGAAAATTGGTCTTCGTCTTATTAATGTAAACGTTACAGATATTATGGATGAATCAGGATACATTGAAGCACTTGGTAAAGAAGCAGCAGCAAAAGCGATTAATGATGCTAAGAAAAGTGTTGCTGAAAAAGATAGAGATGGTTCTATTGGAGAAGCTAGAGCACAAAGAGACGAAAGAATTCAAGTTGCTGAAGCAAATTCGTTAGCAATCGAAGGTGAAAACCAGGCAAAAGTTACGATTGCTCAATCCGAATCAGCTAAACGACAACGTGAAGCAGAAGCACTTAGAGAAGCAACAGCATCTGAAAAAGTACAATCAGCTCTTGCTCTTAAAGAAGCATATGAATCTGAAAAAGAAGCTGAGCTTGCCCGTGCATCTAAAGAAAAAGCAACGCAAGAAGCAGATATTATTATTCAAGCTGAAATAGAAAAACGTAGATTAGAAATTGCGGCAGAAGCTATTGCAGAGCAATCAAGAAGAAAAGCTCGTGGTGAAGCAGATGCAATCTATGCAAAAATGGATGCTCAAGCACGTGGTAATCTTGAAATTCTTAGTAAACAAGCAGAAGGTTTTAATAAAATGGTTACAGCGGCAGGTTCATCAAATGACGCTATTAGACTTCTTATTGCAGATAAGATGGAAGAATTAGTTAAAGTTCAAGTTGAAGCAGTTAAGAATCTTAAGATTGAGAAAGTTACAGTTTGGGATTCGATGAACGGTGCTAATGGCAAGTCAACAACAGCAAACTTTTTATCAGGAATGATGAAAGCGATTCCACCAATGAACGAAATGTTTGATATGGCAGGAATGGATCTTCCAAGTTATCTTGGTACTAAGCAAACAAGCGCAGCTAATGAAGAAATAGAAGAATAGATTGTAGAAAAGGTTTTAACTTATGATTAATTATTGTTTTTTATCTGAAGAATGTTATAGTGAATTAACTAGTGAACTTACGAGTAAGTATAGTGTGATATTTGTTGAAAGTCATGCTAACTGTTATAAGGCAGTTAACAAACATGCAGATATTCAGATGATTGTTATAGATAGTATTTTATTTATGGACGATAAGATAAAATTAAAAAATGCGGCTTTATATGATGAAGATAAGAAACAAATAAAAATTCATAAGCATTGTAATATTAAATTAATAAATTCACAACTTAGGAACCGATATCCATTATCGGTTCCTTTTAATGGAAAATACTTGGAGAAAATATTTATTCATAATCTTAAATATACGCAAAAAGAAGTACTAGATTATATTAAATATATTGATTCCGAATTAATTCATGTAAATCAAGGATATACAGGGTGCTCGTTATTAATGTTAAATAATCGAAAGGGAATAACTTCTGACAAAGGAATATATAATAGCTTAAGTAAAAAAAACTTTGAGATATTACTAATTAATAAAGGTGATATTATTTTAGAATCTGTGGATGCTGGATTTATAGGTGGCTGTTGTGGTGTGCATGATAATATTGTATATATTAATGGGGATTTGAATTTTCACAGTGATGGAAAAAAGATCAGAAAATTTATTAATGAAGCAGGTTATCAGATTTATGAAGTCATAGGGAAACCATTAAAAGATATTGGGTCAGCTATTTTTTGGGAGGGTCAATATGAGTAAAGCTATGAATATACCAATTTTCATACCTCATTTTGGTTGTCCGAATGATTGTGTGTTTTGTAATCAAAGAAAAATAAGTGGTAGAGATAAAGTAGAGAACGAAATTGAAATCAGACAATTTATTGAAGAAGCTATATTAACATCAAGAGGTAGAGAAACTGAAATAGCTTTTTTTGGTGGAAGCTTTACAGGATTAACTTATGAAATTCAAAAACAATATTTAGCTATTGGTAAAGAATATGTTGATAAACATAATTTAAAAGGAATTAGAATATCAACAAGACCAGATTATATTTCAACTGAAATATTGGAGTTTTTAAGTAAGTATCCAGTTTCATCAATTGAATTAGGCGTTCAATCAATGAATCAAGAGGTCCTAGACGCAACTAAAAGAAATCATAGCGTTAAAGATGTATATAAAGCTGTTGACTTAATAAATGCTAGTAAGATAGATCTCGGTGTGCAAATGATGATAGGATTACCTTTAGATACGAGGGAAAAAACAATTGAAACTGCAAAAATCCTGGTGAGTTTTATGCCTAAAACAGTTAGAATATATCCGACACTTGTAATAGAGGATACTGAACTTGAAAAGATGTATAAAAAGGGTAGTTATGAACCGATTGAACTTGAAGAAGCGGTGAAAACAGTTAGTATGATTTTACCAATGTTTGTTGAAAACAAAATCAAGGTTATCAGAGTTGGATTACAAGACAATAAAGAATTAAAAAATGGTGGATACTTAGCTGGTCCATATCATCCTGCATTTAAAGAACTCGTTTTAGATGATATTTTTTATAATAATATAGTATATAGATTAATAGATCAAAAGTTAATAGATCTAAAAACGGAAACAAAGAATATTATATTATATTCAAGTTCAAAATTTTATAATAGAATTATAGGTCACAAAAAAAGGAATCAAATAAGATTTCTTAAAATTGGTATTATAGTTAAAGTAGATAAGGCATTGAAAGATGATGTTATAAATATTATTGTAAAATAAATATTAGGATGACAAAACTACATAACGGTAGAATTAGAGAAACTTAGTTTTGGCACTTTAAACATAAATACTATGTAGAAAAAGTTTTTAATAGTATTTGAAGTTGGGCTGTGTTAATATTAGACGGTAGTTAAGAAAGGGATAATATGTATAACAAGATTAAGTTAAGTAATAAAACATTATATGGTTATGGAGTTGGTAACTTAGGATATGGTATGATTCTTCAAGCATTGACAACTTATTTTTTGTTTTTTGGAACTTCGATTTTAAAGATCCCTGGATCATTGTTAGGAATAATTATTAGTATAAGCGTTTTTTGGGACGCGATTAGTGATCCTATCATGGGATCTATATCTGACTTTACAAAGTCTGAAAAATTCGGTAGAAGGCATTTATATATTTTAATAGGTTGTTTTGGTATGGCTTTCTTTAATTCACTGTTATGGAGTCTAAATGAAAATTGGTCAACAAATACAAAAGCAATATTAATTATATTGATTATTTTTGGTGTAAAAACCTTGTCAACAGTTTATGTAACACCATATCTAGCCCTTAGTGGAGAATTAACTGATGAATATAATGAACGTACTAAGATACAATCTATTAGAACTATATTTTTTGTTCTAGGTATGGCTTTTACTGTTGTTGTTGGAATGACTTATTTTCTAAGGTCTACAGATGTTTATCCTGTTGGTCAGCTAAATCGTTTAGGATATATGTATCTAGGTTTTGCTACATCGATACTAATGATTGCATCAGGGCTGATTACATATTTTAGTACTAAAAAATTCATACCTGAGCTTAATGAACGTATTTATAATAGTTTGCAAGGTGTAAAACTAAAAGTAATACCACAACTAAAAGCAGATTTTAAAGAATTAAAAACTAATAGAAATTATCTGCTTATTGCTATGGCATATTTATCGACTAATCTAGCATCAGCAGTTATTGGCAGTATTGGATTACATGTATTTACATATACCTTCCGTCTTGAATCAACTACTATTGGTATAATCCTTGGTGCGATGTTCTTAACAGTTATTATTTCACAACCATTTTGGCTAAATTATTCATATAAAAAAGACAAGAGAAATGCAGCAATATTAGCAACATTTGTTGGATTGACAGCAAGTGGATTATTTCTAATATCAATTATAATTAAAGATTTTGTTGTGGCAAATCCATACTCACTAATACCGTTTTTTATGGTTGCAGGATTTAGTATTGGAGGATTATTAACGTTTCCTTTATCCATGGTTGGTGATACAATTGATATTGAAGAACTTAATACTGGAAGGCGATCAGAAGGTTTGTATTACGGAGGATTAACTTTTAGTTATAAGTTTAGTCAAGCAATTGCCATATTTTTCATTGGAATATTACTAGATTACACAGGATTTAATCCGGAAATAAATATACAAGCACCTTCAACAGAAATTGCGTTAGGTATAATAATGGTTGTTGGTTGTTTTATTGCTTTTGGCTTAACGCTAGTAGCTTATTACAAATATAATTTATCACATGAAGATATTCAACAAGTGAGAAATAAACTTAAGGAGAAATAATTATGATAACTAATTTGAATCAGAAGTATTTGGACAGAATTTTAGCAGTGCAAGAGGAAATAGCAGATATTTATCTAGAAGAAAAAGATAATAAAGATGATGTGGCTAAATATGCAAAAGTTGTATCTTTATTTATCGGAGAAATGTTTAGTCTTGAAAACGATTTATGTGATGAATATTTTGAAGATAGAACATTTAATCAATTGTTAGAACTTAATCATGGATATTATAAAGATATTACTGGTGATGCATATAACCATTCATTTGCAAATCCTGATATTTCAACTAAATCATTTGGTCCACTAGTAGGTCAGATATTATCAAGTGTTTACTTTGCAGTTAGATGTTCGGTAGGTTATGCATTTGAGGGTAGAAAAGTTTCAATTATGTGGGTATCAGAAAAATTTATCGATATATATAAAGTTATTCAAAAAAATAGAAATAACTTAAAAGATAACAGTGAAACCGCGGCTATGTTAATTGAGGTTCTTAAGAAACATAGTTATATTGATATGGAAGAAAAAAGTCTAATTGACCTTTATAGAAGGTTTAACCCTGAGTTTAATGTATATAGTAAAGTAATTAATAACTTTACAGATGATAGATATATTTTTAAGTATGGTATGTATGTATCATATAATGAAATTGAACTTATTAAGTATTTTAAAACATGTAGCGATGAACAACTTCAAACTATGGCAGATACTTATACAGAAGCGTTTATACGTGGATTTGAAAGAAATAATGTAGACTTAAGTGTCAAAAAAACAGTTAATATAGCTTATCACCTTGGGTTTGAACCAGTTATAAAAAAAGCACTTAAAAATTTATCTAAATATAATCTCAAACCACTTGTATACTATGAATTAGCAGGAAATCCAAGACCTCGTTTAATGAATACTAAACCTAGTAAGCAAATGGAATATGACCACAAGATGGATGATGGATTAATATTTGATGAGAACTATATGAAAGTAGTTCTTGAAAAAAGAGAAGAAGTCTTAGAAGATTCTAAGGTTATGATAAAGGCTATGGCAGGTCCAGCAGTTATGGAAGTTTTTGGGGAAACACCTTTTGAACCAAAATCAAAAGATACAACAGTTAAATATGATGATGACATGAAAAAGCTTCAAGGAAAATATAGAAGTGATAATCAACAATTATTTAGCAAATATTTACCGAGGAGCAAGTATAGTTTTGTTATTATTTCATTTCCAGTACCTGAAATTGGGAAACAATTCAAAGAGATTTTTGATGAAACTATAAAGGTTAATACTCTTGATGAGAAAAAATATATGGATATTCAACAAAAAATCATTGAAGCTTTAGATAACGGTGTAAAAGTTCATATTACTGGAAGAAATGGTAATTTAACTGATTTATATGTTGCTCTTAATGATAAAGTTAATACGGATAATGAAACAAACTTTAATAACTGTACAGCAGATGTGAATGTACCTGTTGGAGAGGTGTTTACATCACCTAAACTTTGTGGAACAATTGGTAAATTACATGTTAAAGAAGTATATCTTCATGGACTTAATTATAAAGACCTTGAAATAGATTTTGTAGATGGCATGATGGATTCATATACGTGTAAAAACTTTGATGAAAAAGCTAAAAATATTGAATTTATTCAGGAAAATTTAACGCATCCCCATAAAACATTGCCTCTTGGGGAGTTTGCAATCGGAACAAATACTACAGCATATGTAATGGCTAAGAAATATGATATAGAGAAAATTATTCCTATTTTAATTGGCGAAAAAATGGGACCACATTTTGCAGTAGGTGATACCTGCTATACATGGAGTGAGGATGTTGCTGTATACAATCCTGATGGTAGAGAAATTGTTGCTAGAGAAAATTCTAAAACAAGTCAACGTAACACTAACATAGAAGATGCCTACACCTATTGTCATACTGATATTACAATTCCATACAGTGAATTAGATAGAATTATTGTAATTAAAGAAAACGGTGATACAATAGACATTATTAAAGAGGGTAAATTTGTACTTAGTGGAACAGAATTACTTAATGAACCACTAAAGAACATTGAGGTGTAATAATTAATGGCAGAAAAACCACATACAAAATTTAAAGAACTTAATATAGAACAAAAAATCGAACATATTTGGGAATATTACAAAATCCATATTTTCACTAGTATAGCAGTGGTACTATTTATTGCATGGTTGATGAATCATTATATAATTAATCCACCACCAGAAATAACTTTGGATGTATCTGTATTCGGGGAATATGGTGACAATGAAGTTTTTTTTGAATTAAAAGAGGCACTTGACTTGCTTGTTATAGAAGAAGGTGTTAACGAAACAACAGTTGTTGAATTCTTTTCTACAGGGGAGGATTTAGATGCAACTGTTACACAAGGGAATATGTCGAAAATGGCCGGAAAAGCTCAGATAGGCGAGTTTGATATTATGATTTTTGGAGGTTTGTATTATCAGAATTATCTTCAAGAAGGCGCACTTATGTCACTTAACCAATTAATAGATAATGGGACCCTTGATGTTAAGGAAGAACTACTGATAAAAGGGAATGATGTTATGTATGACAGTGACGATTATTATGTGGTTGATGTATCTAATATTGAGAAATTTAGTAAGATGCTACCATCTGAAGACGAAATATATCTTGGTATTTTTTACAAGGCACAACCTATTGAACAGATAAAACTAACATTAGAATATTTATTTAAATAAGCCAGATCAAGAGGAATGGGAGAGACATAGATGGAATCGATGATTAAATCATACAATGATGCGACACACAAACTACATTATCATAACATTTCTAGAGATTTATCTGTCCTAAAAAAAGCTCTTAATAATTATGATGATAAGATTGAATCTGATATGTATGGAAATGGTAAGATTATTAATGACTTCGAATCAAAAATGGCAGATTTATTAGGTAAAGAAAGTGCAGTATTTTTTCCTAGTGGTACAATGGCACAACAAATAGCAGTACGTATTTGGTGCGACCTAAAAGGAGTTAAAACGGTAGCTTATCATGCTAAGAGTCATTTGGAAATTCATGAGCAAGATGGTATTAAAAAATTACATAACATCAATACAATTTTATTAGGTGAAAAGGACAGACTTTTTACCCTTAGTGATTTAAAAACTATTAAGGAAAAACCTGGAGTTGTACTCTTAGAATTACCACAAAGAGAAATAGGAGGACAATTACCAGAATTCGATGAAATTGTGGAGATATCAAAGTATTGCAAATTTAACAATATAGCAATTCACTTAGATGGTGCTAGACTTCTAGAATGTTTGCCTTATTATCATAAGACAGCAAAAGAGATATGCAGACTTTTTGATAGTGTATATATTTCTTTTTATAAAGGACTTGGTGGTATTGCGGGTGCGATATTAGCAGGCAATATATCTTTGTGCGAGGAATCAAAAATATGGAAACGTAGACATGGAGGAGATTTAATTAGTTTGTATCCCTATGTTCTTTCAGCAGATTATTATTATGAACTTAGAAAAGAGAGAATGGAAAGTTATTATAAAACTGCTGTTCATCTAGCCATTGAATTAAATAACATAAAACATTTTAGGACAATTCCTAAAACACCGGTTACAAATATGTTTCATATACATATAAATTTACCAATGGAGTTGGTAGAACAATTATTAATAATGATATATAATAAAACAAGTGTTGCACTAAAACCTGGATTAATTATAACTAATGAAGGATGTATGATGGAGCTTGCTACAGGTGATGCACTTAACGAAATTTCAGAAGCTAAACTTAAAGAATTTTTGAAAAGTTTAAGTACAGAATTTGCTAAAATATAAATCATGTTTGTATTTGTGAGTTTGATTAGGTATAATAGAGTATAGAATAACGAATATATATTATAGAAGGAGAGTTAAAATGTTTTGTTCTGAATGTGGAAGTAAAATACAAGATGGAACTGTTTTTTGTCCTGAATGTGGAACTAAAAATGAGGTAAATACCTCGGATGCATCAGTAGCGGCACCACAGCAAAGGCCTACATCTGTACCAGTGGCACCTGTTGCACCAGTAGCACCTGTTGCGCCAGTGCAACAAGCAGCACCACAGCAAAGGCCAGCACAACAAGCAGCGCCACAGCAAAGGCCAGTACAACAAGCAGCGCCACAGCAAAGGCCAGTACAACAAGCAGCACCACAACAAATGCCAATGCAACAAGCAGCACCACAGCAAAGGCCAGTACAACAATATAATCAAGTCAATCTTGATGCACCTATGAGTGTCGGTGGATATATTGGAATGTTTCTTTTATTATCAATACCTTTTGTGAATTTTGTATGTATGTTAATGTGGCTATTTGGTAGCAATGTTAATAGAAACAAGAAAAATTTTGTTATTGCATCGATAATCCTTACAATAATAATTACTATATTAATGTTTGTATTTTGGGGAATTATTGGAGCAATGTTACTTCCTTTTCTTGAAGATATGCAATATAATACATATTAAGAGAAAAATTAATTATTATTATTATTATTATTATTAGTTCTATGCTAAGGATAGCCACTGGAAAACGATTGTTTTTCAGTGGCTTAATATATTTAAGCTTGCATTTTCATGCACAACAATGTATCATGACACCTTAACCAAGTAATAATAATACAAAGGTGGTAATAAAATGCAAAAAATATCAAAGAATCTAATTTTACCAGACAATTATGCATCATCATTAGATATTAAGGAAACCGAAAAAGCAATTAAAGGTATTAAAGACTATTTTGAAAGCGAATTGGCTAAGGCTCTTAATTTATCAAGGGTTTCGGCACCATTATTTGTTCGTCCAGAAACGGGGCTAAATGATAATCTAAACGGTGTTGAGAGACCTGTATCTTTTGAGGTGCTATGTATAGAGAATAAGCAAGTAGAAATAGTGCATTCTTTAGCAAAATGGAAACGTATGGCGTTAAGAAGATATGAGTTTGTTTCAGGAGAAGGCCTTTATACAGATATGAATGCTATTCGCCGTGATGAAGAAACGGATAATCTACATTCTATATATGTAGATCAATGGGATTGGGAAAAGATATTAACAAAAAAGGAACGTACTAAAGATAATCTCATAAAAACAGTTGAAGCAATTTATAGTGTTTTTAAGAAAACAGAAACATATGTATTTAATAAATATTCCAGTATAAAGCCGTTTTTACCTGAAAACATTACTTATATCACTACACAAGAATTAGAAGACAAATACCCTAACCTTACTTCAAAGGAAAGAGAAGATACTATTGCAAAAGAACATAAAGCAGTATTTATTATGAATATTGGAGGAGCACTAAATTCTGGTCAAAAGCATGATGGACGTGCACCTGATTATGATGATTGGACATTAAATGGGGATATTATATTCTGGTATCCAATATTAGAACGATCCTTTGAACTATCATCAATGGGAATTCGTGTTGATGAAAATGCCCTGTTATCACAACTAAAAATAGCAGGATGCGAAGGGCGTATGGAAATGAGTTTTCATAAAGATCTATTAGAAGGAAAACTTCCTTATACTATTGGTGGTGGAATCGGGCAATCTAGATTATGTATGTACTTTTTACAAAAGGCACATATTGGTGAAGTTCAAGCGTCAATTTGGCCGGATGAAATGCTTGAATTATGTAAAAATAAAAACATTCATTTATTATAAAATGGAAGAAGTACAATTGGAGGTTAGAATATCATGTTAGAAGAAATACAAAAAAAAGGAAGTCTCTTATCTTATCGAAAAGATATACATATATTAGATTGTACAATTCGTGATGGTGGATTAATGAACGACTTTAGATTTGAAGATCAGTTTGTCAAAAATGTTTATAATGCTTGCATTAAAGCAGGTGTTGATTATATGGAATTTGGTTATAAAGGTTCTAAGGAAGTCTTTAGCGAAGAAGATTTTGGTTGTTGGAAGTTTACAAGTGAAGAAGATCTAAGGAGAATTGTTGGTACTAATGATACTAAACTTAAGATTAGTGTTATGGCTGATGTGGATAGAACCAATTTTAATGAAGATGTTTTACCAAAATCTGAAAGTGTCATTGACATGATTCGTATAGCTTGTTATATCCACCAGATTCCATCAGCCCTTGAAATGGTCAATAACTTTCATGAAAAAGGTTATGAGACTTCAGTTAATATTATGGCAGTATCTCATGTGACTGAAAGTGAATTAAACGAGGCACTTGAAATATTAGGTCAGTCAAAAGTTGATTGCATATATTTAGTAGATAGTTTTGGCGTATATTGTCCAGAACAGATAAGAACTATAGCAAAAAAGTATTTAGCTATCGGAGATAAATATAGTAAAAAAATAGGAATACATGCTCATAATAATCAACAACTAGCATTTGCAAATACAATTGAAGCGTTAACTCTAGGAGTGAGTATGTTAGATGCAACAATTACAAGCCTAGGACGAGGGGCAGGAAATTGTCCTGTTGAATTGTTACTTGGATTTCTCAAAAATCCAAAGTATCATCAAAGACCGATTCTGAAAATAATAGAAGAAGATATTCCTAAACTTAGAGAACAAGGGGTTAAGTGGGGATATGATATACCTTATATGATTACAGCTCAAATGAATATGCATCCAAGAAGTGCTCTTAAAAATATTAATAAACCAGATTGGGATAAGTTTGTTGAATTTTATGATGAAATGACAATTGAAGATTAAATAATAATCAAAGAATAAATATAAAGATTAAATAGACAAGTTTTTAAAATCAAAAAAAAGATTTTAAAAACTTCTTTACTTATCTATATTAGTATATTATAATATTCACATAAACAATTGGAGGTTAACAATGACTAATGTAAGTATAACATCTGCTTTTGTCGGTGGGTTTTTGACATTTTTTTCAGCTTGTGTATTGCCTTTATTACCTTTATATTTTAGCTATTTGGCAGGAGAAGCTTTAAGTATGGACGATAAAAAGGTTCGTACTAAATTAATGATTAACAGTGTTGGATTTATTCTTGGAATATCAATTCTAAATCTATTAATAGGATTTGGAGCAAGGTTTGTATCAGACTATTTAATAACTAACAAGGATGTTATTAGAGTGTTTGGAGGAATCGTAATGATATTCTTTGGAGCATATTTCATTTCGGGTAAACAAATACCATTTTTGGAAAGAGATAGAAAAGTAACGTATAAAAGTTATTCGCCGAGCTTTCTAAAATCATTGATTTTAGGATTTACATTTAGCCTTGGGTGGAGCGCTTGTAATGGACCAATCGTGGCTTCAATTGCTGTAATGGCTTCGTTTCAACGAGATTATTTTAGAGCCGGAGGCCTTATGTTAATATATTCATTAGGTTTTGCAATTCCGTTTTTTATCGCTGCATTTTTAACTGGTACAGCAGCAAGTAAATTGAAATCGCTTAATAAATACTTAGGTATTATAAAGATAATATCAGGTTTAGTAATGGTTACAATGGGAATACTTATGTTATTTAATAAAGTAAATATATTATAGAAGAAAGTAGGTTTGTAATGAAAAAGACAATAAGTTTAATATTAATTTCCACTATGTTAGCTGTATTAACAGGATGTGGTGGTGATACAGATATAAAGGATTTGGAAGTATCTACATCAGATAATACCGGTAATGTAAATGAAACAGAAGAAACACAAGAAGTAACAGAAGAAGAAATAAAGGAAGAAACAAAAGAAGAAACAAAAGAAGAAATACAAGAAGAAACAAAAGAGGATACAAATAACGATGAATTACAAGATTATATAGATTTAGAATTTGTTGATAAAGATGGTAATATAGTTAAAATTTCAGATTATGAAGGAAAATTTATTGCGTTAAACTTTTTTGGAGTATGGTGCAAGTATTGCATGGAAGAGATGCCAGATCTTGAAAAAGTTTATGATGAGTACGAAGGAGACGACTTTGTAATACTTCTTGTAAATGCAACAACTACAGAGAAAATCAGCAAAGAAGAAGTAATAAAATGGTACGAGGAATCTGGATATACAATGCCTTTGGTATTAGACTTAGATGGAACTGGAATTGCAACGTATCCGGTTCAAGGATTTCCAACTACATACTTTATTAATAAAGAAGGAAAGATATTAGGTGGAATTCCAGGAATGTTAGACGAAGAAATGTTACTATCAATTATTGAAACTTATAATAATTGATTAAGGTGTTAAAACTACATAGTTGAACTAGAGAAACTTAGTTTTGATACTTTAACCAATATTGATTAAGGTGTTAAAACTACATAGTTGAATTAGAGAGACTTGGTTTTGACTTCTTAGCCAATAAATAGAACCTTAGACATTAAGAAATATTATAAACTTTATGGTATAATATCATTATACTATAAAGTTTTTTTGATACATAAAGTAGATAAGGTAAAGCCACTTTTCTTATTGCTATAGGAGAAATATCAGAATTAATTTTATGAGTAGAAACATTTTTTTCGTAAATGGAGGGATGTTATGATTTGTGAAGTATGCCATAAAGAACAAGCGACAGTGTTTTTAACAGAAATTGTTAATGGTAAAAAAATCGAAATGCATATGTGTAATAGTTGTGCTACTAAAGAAAAATCGAGAATGTATACAGAAGACTCGTTTCAGCAATTTTTAAGTAGTTTATTAAAGTTGACAGAAAGTGAAACTCTAAAGGAGCAAAAATCGCAGGAAATTTGTAATAACTGTCAAATGACGATAGATGAATTTAGAAAAAAATCAAAACTAGGTTGTGCTAATTGTTATGAAACATTTAAACCATATATTAAACATATTGTAAAATCTATTCACGGTGGGGAATTACATATTGGAAAGAAACCATTTCGAATGAATCAAAAAGTACAAAAACAAGAACAAAAAATTTTTTTAGAGTCTGAACTTAGAATTTCATTAATGCAGGAAGATTATGAAGAAGCTGCTAGAATCAGAGACCTTTTAGCAAAATTTAAGGAGGATGATTATGAGTAAGTGGTATCAGCAAAATCAAGAAAATTATCCTGGAGTTATTATGTCAAGTAGGGTAAGATTGGCAAGAAATCTTAGATTTTATCCTTTTCCTAATAGATTAACAAAGGAAAATGCAATAGAATTAATAGAGAAATTTAAAGGAAAATTTAACAATGTTACTATTGATGACAATATATATACTATAACTAATATGGATGAGGTAAAATCTATAGATAAGGTAGCTATGATGGAGGAGCATTTAGTTAGTCCTAACTTTATAAATTCTTTGCTACCAAGTGCAATTATAACTTCAGAAGATGATAGTAAGAGTATTATGATTAATGAAGAAGACCATTTAAGAATTCAAGCAATGACATATGGAGCTGATTTAGCTAAAGTCTTTGCAGAAGCTAATAAGTTAGATGATTATATTGAGGAATGTTTTGATTATGCATATAATAATGAATTTGGATATCTTACTTCTTGTCCAACTAATGTGGGAACAGGGCTACGTGCTAGTTATATGATACATGTACCAGCACTTGAAGCATCAGGGCAACTAAGAATTATATTAGATGCAATAGGAAAGTTTGGAATAATCTTTAGAGGCATGTATGGTGAAAGCTCAGAACCCGTCGGGAGTGTTTTTCAAGTTAGTAATCAAGTTACAATGGGATTTAGCGAACAAGAGATTATAGATAACCTTAATTCAGTAACAATGCAAGTAGTAGACCAAGAATTAAAGGTTCGTGAAAAGTTATTGAGAGAAAAACCATTAGAATTTGAAGACTCTATATACAGGTCTTATGGTCTGCTTAAATATGCAAGAGTACTTTCATCTAAAGAAGCTATGACACTACTTTCAGACATAAAACTTGGAATGGAAATTGGCGTGCTAAAGACAGATAGTTATAACAGTATTAATATTTTTGAAATAATGACAAGTATACAACCTGCAAATTTACAAAAAATTGAAAACAGAGCTCTTGATGTAATAGAACGTGATATAGCAAGAGCACATTATGTACGACAAATGATGCCAAGCATAAAAAAAAACTAGGAGGTGTTGTAGTATGATGGGAAGATTTACTAATAAAGCACAAGAAGCTATAAATTATTCAAAACTAATAGCCAAAGAACTTGGACACGCATATGTAGGAACAGAACATTTATTACTAGGTTTATTAAAAGAAACTGATGGAGTGGCATCTATGGTTCTGATGAACCAAGGAATTACTTTTAATATTATTAAAGAACAAATAAGTGAATTGATTGGACATAATCAAATTTCACTTAAAGAACCAGATGGATTTACACCTAGAGTGCGCAAGATTTTAGAAATGGCACTTAAGGAAGCGTTGTATATGAATACAAGTTTGATTGGAACAGAACATATGTTGATTGCAATCCTAAAAGAACCGGATTCAATGGCAACAAGACTAATTGAAGTGGTTGGAGGTTCTAAACAAAAGATTTACAATGATATTCTTAGAACAATTGGAAAAGAATCTAAATCACAAAAGTTAAAGCAAAATACGAATAAAAAGGAAGATGAATCTAAAACTCCTACCCTTGATCAGTTTAGTCATGACTTAACGCTACAAGCAAAAAAAGGCGAGTTTGACCCAATTATTGGTCGGGACAAAGAAATTGAAAGAATTATTCAAATTTTAAGTCGTCGCACTAAAAATAATCCGTGTATGGTTGGTGAACCAGGGGTTGGAAAAACAGCTATTACAGAAGGGTTAGCACAGCGAATTGTTGATGGTAATATACCAGAACTTTTAAAAGGTAAACGAGTTGTATCATTAGATCTTTCTTCCATGGTTGCAGGTTCTAAGTATCGTGGAGAATTTGAAGAACGTATTAAAAAGGCAATTGCTGAAATTAAAAATGTTGGAAATATTATTATTTTTATAGATGAGATTCATACTATTGTAGGAGCTGGAGCTGCTGAAGGAGCCATCGATGCATCTAATATCTTAAAACCTAGTTTAGCAAGAGGTGAAATACAGTTAATAGGTGCAACAACACTAGATGAATATAGAAAACATATTGAAAAGGATCCTGCACTTGAGAGAAGATTTCAACCTGTAAAAGTTGAAGAACCAACAGAGGAGGAATCTGTTAGAATCTTATATGGTCTAAGACCGATGTATGAAGAACATCATAATGTAAAGATTACAGATACTGCAATTGAAGAGGCGGTAAAACTAAGTAACAGGTATATTACAGATAGATTTTTACCAGATAAAGCAATTGATGTTATTGATGAAGCTTCAAGTAAAGTACGTCTTAAGACGTATACTGCACCGCCTAATATTAAAATACTTGAAAAAGAGTATGAACAATTAGAAGATAATAAAGAAAATGCTATAAAAAGTGAGGAATATGAAAAAGCTGGTGAAATAAAAATCAGACAAGCTGAAATAAAGACTGAGTTAAGTGAATTGAAACTTAAATGGGAAAATTCTAATTCAGAAAAATCACTAATTGTTGATGAAGAGGAAGTTGCAAGCATTATAAGTGGATGGACTTCGATTCCAATACAAAAACTTACGCAGGAAGAGGGAACAAGGCTTAAAAATCTTGAAAATGTTCTACACGAAAGAGTTGTCGGTCAAGAAGAAGCTGTTGTAGCGATAAGTAAAGCGATTCGTAGGGGACGTGTAGGTCTTAAGGACCCTAAGAGACCAATTGGATCATTTTTGTTTTTAGGTCCTACAGGAGTTGGTAAGACTGAATTAAGCAAGACACTTGCTGAAGCGTTATTTGGAGATGAAGAGGCATTAATTCGTGTTGACATGAGTGAATATATGGAGAAACATAGCGTTTCCAAATTAATTGGTTCACCACCAGGATATGTAGGTTATGATGAAGGTGGACAATTCAGTGAAAAAATCAGAAGAAAGCCTTATGCTGTTATACTATTTGATGAAGTGGAAAAGGCACATCCTGATGTGTTTAATATTTTGCTACAAGTCCTTGATGATGGTCATGTTACGGATGCCCAAGGAAGGCGAGTTGATTTTAAAAATACTGTCATTATCATGACAAGTAATATTGGTGCAAGAAATATTGTGACTCCAAAAAAACTTGGTTTTACACATGAGGAGAATAAAGATAAGAATTATCAGAATATGAAAAAAAGTGTTATGGATGAAGTAAAAAAACTATTTAGACCTGAATTTTTAAATAGAATCGATGAGGTTATTGTTTTTAGTACTCTTACAGAAGAAAATATTCGAGAAATTGTAGGAATTATGGTAAAACAGTTATCCAAGCGATTATTTGATAATCTTAAAATTGTTATTAAATTAGATGATTCAGCTAAAAAATACATTGCAAAAGAGGGATATGAAGAAATTTATGGTGCAAGGCCTCTGAAAAGAGCTATTCAATCAAAGATTGAAGATCGTTTAGCAGAGGAAATATTAGATGGTCGCATTACGGAAGGTGATGAAGTAAAAGTAGTCTGTATAGAGGATGTCATTGAATTTCAAGTAGTCTGATAAAAGGCTAGTATTTCCATAAGAAATCATTTATAATATTAGTAAGTCTACAGATAAGTAGAATTCAATTGAAGATATATAGGAGGTAAGTCATGGCAGGTTTAGAAACACTGATTATAGCTGATGACAACAATGCAATTAGCTTTGGTAACCATAAGGTACAAGAGAAACAAAAACAAGCGGGATTTGAATTAGCTGGGGATATATATAAAGTTAAAACCCACAATGAAATTACTCGGTTAGAAAAAAATGGAAGGTTACTTTTTGAATCAGTTCCTGGGACTACAGTTAAAGACTTAGCTTTAAACAGTGAAATAATGAAATTTTTAGTATCAGGTAGTGCTGAAGACGCACAAATCACTGTTGAGTTAGAAGCAGATCAAGATTATAAGGTATATATTAACCAAATTCAACTTGGTAAAGTCACTTCGAATCTTG
Organism: Vallitaleaceae bacterium; assembly: GCA_029935405.1. Lineage (GTDB taxonomy): Bacteria > Bacillota > Clostridia > Lachnospirales > Vallitaleaceae > UBA1351. The sequence continues at coordinate 18,521 of JAOZKH010000038.1, forward strand.
CAGGTAAAATAAGTTTTAGTGTAGATTTTGCTTCTGGTGAACAAGCAGTTGAGATTAAAAAGATATAACAATAAAGGAAGCTACTTGTTAGCTTCCTTTTTCTACATATAGGAGAAATTATGGCGAAAAACAAAACAGTATTTGTTTGTAATGAATGTGGATATGAATCATCAAAGTGGATGGGACAATGTCTAGGGTGCGAAGAATGGAATACTTTTGTAGAAGAAGTAAAGATAGTAGGACCAAAAGTGCCTAAAAAGGTAAGTGGTCAATTACAATACAGAGAAGCTAAACCTACAAAACTTAAAGATATTACAACTAATAAAACTATAAGAACTGAAACTGGTATAGGAGAACTAGATAGAGTTCTTGGTGGTGGTATTGTTGAAGGTTCTTTAATATTGGTTGGTGGAGACCCTGGTATTGGTAAGTCTACATTACTTCTTCAGATATGTGAGTCATTAGGTAATAATAACAAAAAAATATTATATATTTCCGGGGAGGAATCCCTTCATCAAATAAAACTTAGGGGTGCAAGATTAGGTGTTAAGACGGATAATATTCAATTATACACTCAAACTAACACAGATATAATTGAAAAAGTTGTTATGAATGAAAAGCCTGATATTTTGATGATTGATTCTATTCAAACTATGTATAGTGATGCAATCACATCTGTACCAGGAAGTGTATCACAAGTTAGAGAAGTGACAGCACATCTTATGAGACTTGCAAAACAACTAAATATTGCCACTTTTATAGTCGGGCATGTAACAAAAGATGGAGCAATTGCCGGACCAAGAGTTCTTGAACATATGGTTGATACAGTCTTATATTTTGAAGGTGATAAAAACGCTTCTTATAGAATACTTCGAGCTGTCAAAAACAGATTCGGCTCAACCAATGAAATGGGTATTTTTGAAATGTGTAATAAAGGTCTTAAAGAAGTCTTAAATCCTTCTGAATATATGCTTTCAGGTAGGCCTATTAATGAAGCTGGATCACTTGTTGTATGTGGGATAGAAGGATCTAGACCTATATTTGTTGAAGTACAAGCGTTAGTAGCATATTCTTCCTTTAATATGCCAAGAAGAACTGTTACAGGTACAGATTATAATAGAATTATGATGTTAATAGCTGTAATAGAAAGAAAATATGGTCTGTCTTTAGTTGATAGTGACTGTTATGTTAATATTGCAGGTGGGATTAAGATGAATGAACCCTCTTTAGATTTAGGATTATCTGCTGCGATTATATCAAGTATTATTAATAAATCAATAGAACCTGACATGGTGATAATGGGAGAAGTTGGTTTAACAGGAGAAGTTAGGGGAATAACTTTTGCTGAAAGTCGTGTTAAGGAAGCTTTAAAACTTGGCTTTAAATCTATAGTTTTGCCAAAGATTAATATTAAAGATATTAAGGTTCCAGAAGATGTTAAGTTAATGGGAATAAATCATATTAATGAGCTTAAAAGGTATGTGTTTAATAGTGGTAGAATTAGAGAAACTTAGTTTTGACAAATGGTTAAGGTGTCAAAACTACATAGTTGAACTTTCTACCACTAT
>JAOZKH010000153.1 GCA_029935405.1 Vallitaleaceae bacterium
TCAGCTTTCATCTTAGAATTATTCAATATTGCTGCATAATTTCATTAATTGAAATAACCATTTAAAGTTATATTAACAGGAGTAGCAGTGATGCTACTCCTGTTTTAAAGGTAAGGAGTAATAAATGAAAAGATATATTAAATTTATACCTATAACAATCTTTGTTATACTAAGTACAATAATTATATTATCTTCACCGATCTTTGAGATTAATATGAGACAACCAGACTATTTTAAACAAGATTTTGTTAATGCAGAAATTGTTGAAGTTATTGAAGAAAATTTACAAGAAGATAAATTATTTCCAGGAAGATATACAGGATCGCAAAGAGTTCTTGTAGGGTTGTTAGAAGGAACTTATCAGTATGAAGCGTTTGAAATAGATAATCCTCTTAGTAATAATCATTATGTATATGTTCAAAAAGGTGACAGAGTAATTGCGAGTGTTAAAGCGCAAGATGAAGGCCCAAGAGTTTGGATTTATAACTATAAACGTGATAATACGTTATATTTTATTGTAGGATTTTTCTTGGTATTACTTATGTTATTAGGCCGTAAACAAGGTGTGTTTTCAGTGTTATCGTTGATATTTACAGGCATTGTTGTTGTGTTTTTCATGATGCCACTTATTTATAGAGGTTATCACCCAATATTAGTTTCTGTGGTTGCAGTAACTATGATAACTATTGTATCTTTCTTGCTGATTAGTGGTGTTACTTATAAGACGTTTCTCACTATTTTTGGTACTCTAGCAGGAGTTGTAATAGCAGGTATAGCATCTTATATATTTGGTGAGATGACAGCACTTTCAGGGGTTAATATGGATAAAGGATCTGAACTAGTTTTTGTTGTTCAAGATTATAATATACAAATAAGAGGATTGATGTTTTCAGGTATTCTAATAGCTTCTCTAGGGGCTGTTATGGACGTAACTATGTCTATAGTGTCAGCGATGATAGAAATTAAAAGAGCAAAGTATAGTATTAAGGCTAAAGCTCTTTTCGCATCTGGTATGAATATTGGACGAGATGTTATGGGGACTATGTCAAATACACTTATATTAGCTTTTGTAGGAAGTTCATTCAACACAGTTATGTTAATCTGGGGATATCAGATGAGTAAAAACCAGTTTATGAATATTCCTTTTCTTGGTGTTGAGATTGTTCAAGGAATTGCTGGTAGTATAGGGATAATATTAGCTGTACCAATTACTGCATTTATTACTAGTATTGTGTTATCTAAGGATAATATCAAGATATAGAATGTTTGTTATAATGGTCCAGGTATAGAGAAGTAATAACCTTGAATTAGATTACAACCAAGACTCATGATGTAATCACATTGAGCTTTTGTTTCAACACCTTCAACAATAACACGTAAACCATATTGAGTTGAAAGGTTTATAATGTGTTCTAACATAATACCAACTTTTTCATTAGTTTCGATTTGATCAATAAAAGTTTTATCGATTTTTAATTCGTTAATATCTAATTGAGTTAGGTAGTTAAGAGAGGAATAACCTGTCCCAAAGTCGTCAAGAGCAACTTCAACGTTGATTTTATTTAACTCTTTAAGTATAGGCATTACAGATTGAATACCTTGTATCATAATATCTTCTGTTATTTCAATAATTATACTGTTTGCAGGTATACTATATTTATCTATGGAAGCATTAAGAAACTTGACAAAATCACGAGATATCAAGTGAGAAGGTGATATGTTAATTGATAATGTAACACTGTTATTAAACTTATTGCATAAGTGTGTATAATCTGATAAAGTTTGCTCAATGATGTATTCACCAAAAATTATAGACATATTGTTTCTCTCTATTATTGGAATAAAAGTAGCCGGAGAAATAAAACCAAGTGCTGCGCTTTTCCACCTAGCTAGTGCTTCAACACCTATAACTTCTTGAGTGTGTGCGTTTACTTTGTTTTGATAATAAACAACAAACTCTCTAGTTTTTAATGCAGGTTTTATATGATCTTTAATATTTTCTTGCTGTCGCAATAATTGATTAAGTTTTTCATCATAAGATGTAAATCCTTGAAGATCATTAGTTTTAGCGTAGGTAAGTGCAGTGCTAGCTCGTTGATAACAATCTTGTATATTTAAATTACATGAACTAAGATTAGCGTAACTTATATAGAATTCGATTTTTTTATTCATATTATATATAATTAAATGTTCTTGAGTATATTTGGTTATATAAGTCAGTTTCTCATGTAATATTTCTTCTGAAGTACAAGGAGACCAAAAAGCAAATTCATTACCACTTATACGTGCGAGTAAATCGGTATCGGCCTTTATTTTATTGAAAATATTAGCTATTTCACATAATACATGATCACCGGTTTTTTCATCATATATTGAATTAATAAGGCTTAGATTTTTTAAGTTAAAGAAAATCAAGTATCCACTATTTGTAGATTGCTCGATGTATTTGGGGAGTTCATCTTTGAATTTGTATACATTAGGTAGTCCGGTTAATTGATCGTAGTACGCTAACTTAGTAGCGTTATCAATACTTAATTCAAGTTTTGATATGTTTTCAAGTAGATATCCTCGAATTGAATATACTGAAACATGTAATAAAACTAAATAAAGAATAAATACTATAAATTGAATAGCAAAAACACTTGGAGAAATTTCGAAATGAGTACCTTTATGATAAAAATTAGAATAAATTCCAAGAAAAGCAAAAACTAAAACGGAACATGATGATATGAATAAACTTATTTTTCTATGTAAGAATAATACAGCAATAATATTGCCTATCATAACTAGTATTAAGAATGCGCTTGTAAATCCTCCATGCATATAGGACAATATGCCAACGAGACTAGAAGCAAAAATAATTAAGGAAATTTTAAAATTTATGCTGATTTTAGTGGGGAAAACTGAAACTGCTAAAAATAATAATCCTATAGAAAAATCTAAAATACAAAAAAGAAAAGGTAGCTCGCTAAAATACACAAGAATAGCTGACAAAAAGCTGATTACAGCAGTGAATGGCATTACTTTATCTAAGTTTTTTTCGATTCGACTTACTACCATTTGATCATAGTTTGCCTGACTAGATAAATTGTCATTTAACATAAGTTATCAACTCCTCTCCTATATTATACTATAAAAAAGTAAAAGATGTAACATTGATAAATACTATTATTAAACATAGCAAGTAGTTGATGACATTAATACATTAACACAATCAATCAGATATTAAATAAGTACATAGAGAGGAAATAACATGGGAGAATTTTACTATTTAATTGAAAATACCTTTAAATCAATGAACAACTTTAAAATAGCAAAGAAGAAGGGGTTAATAGACGAAAAGTTCAAAGAAAAAATAATGTTGGCTGTTACAGAAGTAAACGGATGTGAAATCTGTAATACTTATCATGTGAAAACTGCTACAGCATTAAATATTAGTAAGATTAAAGTTTAAACCGGTCAAAGGTAGTACTTTTTTAAATGAGATAGGTGTACTGCTTAGTATATTTATATTTGTTCCGTTTATAGTAATTAAAAGACTTGTAATTAAATAAAGTATAAACTTTCCTTATAACAAAAACACGCCATATACTTGCACAATTCATTTGCTAGTATATGGCGTGTTTTATATAGTCAATGCACTTGATGGGACTTGAACCCATACGGGGCGAACCCCACAAGATCCTTAGTCTTGCGCGTATACCAATTCCGCCACAAGTGCAAGGTGTGATAAGTACCGCGAATGTAATAATAGCATAATTAATAGTTGCTTGTCAATGAAAATTACTGAGATTTACAAGAAAAATATGGCTAATCACAAGATGATTATATGAAAAAATGCATGAAAAATTTACAAAATTAATGTAATATTTGATAATCTAGTTTTGTTTGTAATATTCTTCTTAAGGACTCATCTATTCGTTCTTCACTTAAATCCCCGTTTGTAACAGCCTCTAGAAGTCCATTGTATGTTGCTTTAAAGTCAGAGGGAATTAATATAATATCACCACCAGCTTTTAAATATTCGACACCGATTGACTCAGGTGAGTAGTAATCAGTTATCGCCTGCATTCTAAAAGAATCTGATATTACTAAACCATCATAACCTAATTCATCACGAAGCAATTCAGTAATAAAGTACTTAGATAATGAAGCAGGGGTTGTGTTATCAATATTAGGTGCAGTAATATGACCAATCATAATAGATGGAATGTTACTATTGATTGCTGCTGTAAATGGAATTAATTCTTCGTTATATAGCCTGTCTATATTATGCGGTATTGAAGCAAGTCCTAAATGACTATCAGTTAATGTATCCCCATGCCCTGGAAAATGTTTTCCAGAGGAAATAACACCTGAATCATTTAGCCCAGTACTAAAGGCAACGCCGTAGTTAGAAACAATCAAGGAATCATTACTAAATGCTCTGTTTCCAATAACAGGATTATTCGGATTAGTATTTATATCAAAAACAGGTGCAAAATCGTAATTAAAACCTGCACTTTGAATTTGTTTGCCAAGAGTAAAAGCCTTCTCATAGACTTCTTCAACTGTAAAATTATTTGCTAGTTTAGTAGCACTATCAAGGCGATCGATACCAATATCAGCAGCACCTAATCTTGAAACAAGACCGCCTTCTTCATCTATGGCTATAAATAGAGGCAACGGTGAATTTACTTGTAATTGATTATTAAACTCACTCAGTTGATCAATTGATACTATATTTTCACTAAAATATATAATGCCACTAACGGGATATTGCAACAGGAATTCTTGAATATCTTGGTTAAATTCTTTGACTTGATAGGTGTTAGTCATTCCATAAAAATCAACAATAAATAGTTGAGCAATCTTTTCTTCAAGAGTTAATGAACTTAGAATTTCAGTAACTAAGTCTTTTTGTGTTGGGACTTCATTAAGAGTTACCGTAGTTAAGGTTGTGCTATCAGAAGAGTCGCTATCTTCTATATTATTAGAGGATGAATTGTCATGTTCTACATCAGAATTAGTAGAAGTTGAATTATCATGATCTTTATTGTTTGTAGTAATGATATTTGTATTGTCTATAGTGACCTCTTTATCAGGTTGTTTTAAACACCCTGCAAGGAGTAGTGAAATGATTATTAGCATTACAAATGCTTTGTTTAAAGTATACATAATTAGCTCCATTTCATTTATATGAATACTTGTATTATAGCTAACAAATTGTTTCGAAGCAACTGTTAAAAAAAGTATTGACTTGCTCTGCCTTTTTATGTTATACT
>JAOZKH010000154.1 GCA_029935405.1 Vallitaleaceae bacterium
AGTGGTATTTGTAATGAACAACGAACACGTATTGATTCATGAATTCGATTACTTAAAGAAAATTCATCGGCATGGGCTAAACTATCAGCATCTTTTATTAATTCCTCAAATTCATCGCCTATTTTTTTCTTAGAATTATGTTTGCCTATTGCATTGATTATCACTTTTGCTGCATTGTCTTCAATCGGATATTCACTTAACCACCGCTTTGCAATTTTTGCACCTACGGTACTGTGTTTTTTCCCTGTAACATATTCTTCGATTCTGCCAACATCATGTAATAAGCCAATAGTTTCAGCAATATTAACATCTAATCCTCGACGCATCGCTAGCCATGCACATTGCGATTCAACTCGACGTACATGGTGATAATCATAGGTCGAATCCCCATATTCATCTAATAGTTCATACATCCTATTTCTTATATCTTTAACAGTTACATCAGATATTCCACGAAGCATAATCACTCACTCCTTTCTATGCTGATATTATTCAATAATTCTTTCCACGTAAATATTTCCTATGAAACTTTCAACACCAATACGTACATTATAAGTACCTGATATTCCTAAAGGAATTTCTACAACATCTTCTCCATTTGTGTCAAAATGGTATAGTATTTCATTATCCGGCGAAAGTAATACGATTTCTAAGTTACCTTCCCGTATCTCAGATTCAACATAAATAGCTAAATATTGACCTTCTTCTAGGCCAGTTGCCATAATGTCAGAAACTCCTGAAATTGGTCCTCCATCCATTGTAAGTGAATCAAAATCAATCTCTTCATCCGAGTTAATAAGTGTTATATTATTTCGAACTGAATTTGATGATACACCGCTACCACTTGAACTAATGGAAGTAGAAGCAAGCTTTTCATCATCAATTGTAACTAATGTTGTGTCATCCCCATTGGTGTCCTCAATTTGTGAACAAGCTGTCAATGAAATGATTAGAATTGCGCATAAAAACAGTAACATTTTTATATTCATTTTTTCTCCTCGTCATCGATAAAAGTATAGCCTCCTATCAAAGGCAATGATAGGAGGTTTATATATAACATATTTATTTCTTTAAGTTTACTTTAAATTCTCAACCATGAAATCTACAACAGCTTTAATAGCTTCATTAGTTAATTCAGGTTGACCGCTAAATATACCAAACCCGTGGTCTGCACCAACTACAACATGGTTTTGAACATCAGAGCTACTTGTAAAGCCAGCAATAGCCGCGTCGATAACAGGTCTATCAATAATTGGATCTAAATCACCGTTAACGATAAGCACTGGACCAGTATATGAAGCTACTTCATCTAATGGTTTTGATTCAGTCATATCATCAAAAAATTGTTTGGATAATAGCTGTTCACTTCCCCACAAGGTTGTAAAAAGAGACATCCCTTCGTTTTGTGCTTCTGTATTGTAGCCTTCGAATGCTTCTTTTCCACCCATAAAAACATGCATAGAATCATTTCCGTTAGTAGCAGCAGGTGCCCATAGAGCTAGAGCATCATAGCGTGGCTCTTTTGCAACTGAAAGCATTGCAAGGCGTCCGCCCATACTATAACCGAAAATACCTATTTTTGATTCATTAACCATATTTTGGGTAAGTGCATATTCTAAAGATGCATCAATATCAAGCATCATATTAGTTAAACTATTATGATAAAAAGATTCAGTACTATCACCACAACCTGGAAAATCCATTCTAATGGTTGCGATACCATTTTCTGCAAATGCTTTAGCAGCATTTATATATCCGCCAGCTTCATCTTTACTACCACCATGACCGTGAGCCATAACCACTAATGGAAAATTCGATCCCTCTTTTGGGTATGTAAAAACTGCAGGAATATTAGTTCCTCTTGACATAATCTCAATATTTTCAGCAATAAAATTTTCTTCAATAACAACAGGTGTTATGAAATTTATTTTCTGACCTGCAAATATAAGATGGGGATTATCTAGTTCATTGATTTCAGCTAATTTTTCCCAAGTTGTTCCATGATCCTCAGCTATTTTCCATAGTACATCCCCAGGTTGTACTACATATACTTCTTCAGCCATAACAGGACTTACCCAAAGAGCAGTAATTAACATTATTGATAGTATAAGTGACATTTTTTTCTTTGTGGATTTCATAAAATTCCTCCTTGTATTATATCGATTAATAGGAACATATAATGTAATTATAGCTTAACGTTATAAGTTATTCAATAGAATACTACCGTGGCATATAATTAAAAGAGAACTACCTATATACCACTAAGATAGTTCCCATCTTCTAATCTTTTTAAGCCTTCATAAGAATTTTGTGTTCGTACATTCTAGAGTCTGCTTCTAAAATATAATCCTCAACAGTTTTTTCATTCATGTCATTAATCATTTTAATACCAAAAGCAAAACTCATGTCATAGATAGAATCTATTTGTTTAAGTTCATCAAGAACTCTTGTCATTATTAATTTAGTTTCATTGTCATTCAAATTTTCAAACACAACAACGAACTCATCCCCTCCGTATCTAATTATATAGTCATTATTCCTAAGATTTTTTTTGATTGCTGCGCAGATATTATTCAACATCCTGTCACCCTCAATGTGCCCATAAGAATCATTAACATACTTAAGGTTATTAACATCAATAAAACAAATTGATATTGACTCTGATTTTTTTATTATTGTTGCTGTTAAATTTTTCAGTTTTTGTAATCCGTGTTGACGTGTGTATGCTTTTGTCAATTCGTCATATTGAACTTTTGATTCAATCTTAGATAGTTGTATTTTATTCATTTCATTTTTATTAATCAAAATAACTATCAGGATAAACAATCCAAGATATGTACTCATAACTGCTATAAAAAAAAGAGCAAATGAAATCCCAGTAATTGATATCGGTAAATAATATAAATAACCGGCAAGAAAACCCCCGCCAATTATAGCACCTCCAGATAATAAAATTATATTAATAATAATAATGCGCTTAGATAGCATCTTCATTAAAACCCTCATAAATTTCCCCTAGTTGTTTATGTGATAATTCATTATAACATAAACAACTATAAAAAGTGTCTACAATTTGTAGACTTTTTATAATTAATTTAATTGGTGCTATGCCTATCCTAAAGCAACATCTAACACCATCATTACTGCAAAACCTACCATACATCCGATTGTAGCGATATCTGTTTTAGAACCACCTTCTTCTCTTTGAGCTTCTGGTATAAGTTCTTCAATAACAACATAGATCATCGCGCCAGCAGCAAACGCCAATGCATATGGTAGTATTGGCTTCATTTTAATAACAGCAAAAGCACCAATAACACCAGCTATAGGCTCAACAATTCCTGATGCCTGACCATAAACAAAGGCTTTTGTACGACTAAAGCCTTCACGCCTAAGTGGAATTGAAACAGCTGCACCTTCTGGAAAATTCTGTAGACCAATACCAATAGCTAAAGCAATAGCACCTACAATACTTGCTGCTCCAAGATTTCCTGAAGCTGCTGCTCCAAATGCAACACCTACTGCTAAGCCCTCTGGAATATTGTGAAGTGTAATAGCTAGTACCAAGAGTATTGATCTTTGCCAACTTGTTTTAATACCTTCCGCCTGCGATCGTTCTAACCCCATATGTAAATGTGGTAATAATTTATCCACTAGATATAAAAATCCACCACCTGCTAAGAATCCTATTGTAGCTGTCAGCCACGCTGTTTGCCCAAGCTCCTCTGCCATCTCAATACCCGGTGCTAATAATGACCAAAAACTTGCTGCAATCATAACACCTGCTGCAAATCCCAACATACCATTTAATACTGATTTACTAATTGTCTTAAAAAAGAAAACCAAAGATGCACCTAGCGCCGTAACACCCCATGTGAATAATGTACCTATTAATGCCTGCATAACTGGGTTAAATTGTTCCAACCATTGAGCCATAATATTTCCTCTTTTCTATAAATATCTTAGAGATTTATTCCTGAAGCACTACTTTATATTAAAAAACTATTGACAATAATGTTTGTCAATAATATTACATTTACATGACAAAGATAATTGTTAGTGGTGCCATTGGTGCATTATTATCGCTAGGACTACTAAATAATAAAGATGCTTAGATCAATACCTATAATTACCGTTCCATTACTCAAAAGAGAATTTAAACTGACTAAGTTCTAGTTCATTTCTAACAGAAATCAATTCTTGTTGAACCGCTTCATTAACTGGAACACCTTTATCTTTTCTATATAACCACGCATTATGCTCCTTTTCACCGGCAGTAAATATTGCTTCCGTATTAGGAGCTTTTTGTGAATTTCTTAGTTCACGAAGAATGTCACCTGCAGTTTTCTTAAATCTTTCAAGACCCATAAAAGCTTCTGTATCAATAGCAACAAAGAAGTGACCTAGATGATATGGAACTTTCTCACCACTTTCACCAAGTCCTGTTAACATTTTTAAGAAATTGCCTTGTTGTAATGCAGCTGACAGAACTTCTACTACCGTAGCATAACCATACCCTTTATATCCTGCTAGTTCTTCCCCAATTCCACCTAGTGGAGCCAACGCAGCCTCCCCTGCAACCAACGCATCCAATATTTTTGGAGAATCTACCATCGCCTCTCCTTGACGGTCAAGAACCATACCCTTTGGTGTATCTTTTCCTGTTCTTGCAAAATACTCAATTTTTCCTCTTTGGGTAATTGAAGTCGCACAATCCAACAGGAATGGGAAAGGTTCATCCGTAGGGAATCCAAATGTCAGCGGATTGGTTCCTAACATATTTTCAACCCCAAAAGTCGGCGCTATTGATGGTCTTGCATTAGTTCCTGTCATTCCGATACATCCAGCTTTTGTAGCCATTTCAGCATAGTATCCTGCAATACCGTAATGTGTCGAATTTCTTACAGCAACCATACCCATACCGTATTTTTTGGCTTTTTCAATCGCCATTGACATAGATTTATATGCAATCACCTGGCCCATTCCGTCATGGCCATCAACAACAGCTGTCGTCGCAGTTTCTCTAATCACCTCAAACTCCGTAACAGGATTTTGTATGCCTGCCTTAATTCTGTCTAAATAAATCGGTTTAAAACGGTTAACACCATGAGAATCGATACCTTTCTTATCTGACGCCAACAATACATCACGACAAATCTGAGCATCTTCCCTTGGAATTCCATATCCAACAAATGCCTCTTCAACAAATTCGCTAATCACTTCCCAGTTTACAAATACTGAACCCATAAAAT
>JAOZKH010000039.1:0-12249 GCA_029935405.1 Vallitaleaceae bacterium
AGGACTAGGCAATGGTTGTGGGAGATGTCAGCGTCACCGAAATAATAACTCGTTATAATTCACATTTTGTTAACATTTAGTATGTTACAAGGTAATGTTTTGATGGTATAATATAGAAGGAACTAGCGATTTTTTACGATTTGATTACAAATAAGGGTGTATTTAAGTTGATAAAGAATTTAGATTATATTATTTATTGGTTAAATGTAGTTTTAACAACTTAACCAACCATTGAAAGAATTAAATGAGGGAACAGATGAAGGATGATACAAGAAAATTCAAGATTGAAATATTAGTATTGTTAGCTACAATACTGATTGTGATTTTTGCATCGATTGCTAGAATCGCATTGATGTCAATAGTTAGCAAAGAAACTGTAGGTAGTATAATAATAAGCACTGTATTGTTGTGTATAGTGCTTATTAGTGTTATTAATTGGCTGTTTGATGCTAGGGTAATCAATCGTACAAAAGAATTAAAAGATTTAAATACTAGGTTGCAGTTAATAATAAACGCAATACCGGATGCTATTTTTAAAATGGATCATGAAGGAACTTTTATTGATAGTGAAGTAAACGGCACTGATTGGTTGTTAGCGGATAAGGATACTTATATTGGGAAAAATACTAAGGAAGTTATGCCTATAGCTGTTGCAGAAGAATCAATACTCAAAATCAAAGAGACGCTAAAAACTCATAAAATGACGATTCAAGAGTATAGTCTTTTAGAAGGAGAGTTGACTAAACACTACGAACTACGATTTGTAGAAGGTGAGAAAAAAGCTGTATATGCTATTCTACGTGATGTAACAGAGAAAAAGCAGAAGCAACAACAAGTTAAATATTTAAGTTATCATGATCAATTGACAGATGTCTATAATAGACATTTTTATGAAAAAGAAATAAAACGTCTAGATTATGAGATATACTTTCCGATTTCAATTGCTATGGTTGATGTTAATGGATTAAAGTTAGTCAACGATGTATTTGGCCATTCTAGTGGTGATGAATTACTGGTTAGAATTGCTAATGCCATTAAGTCAAATATTAATGATGATGATATTCTAGCAAGAACTGGCGGAGATGAATTTGTTATTATATTACCGAATACAACATTGAAAAGTGCAACAGAAATATGTAATAGAATTAGCAAAACCATAGAAAGTGAAGAAATTAATAATATAGTTCAATCTGTCTCAATTGGCCTAGCAACCAAAACGAGCAATGATCAACAAATTGAAGAAGTTATGAGAAGTGCTGAAGATAAGATGTATTCTAATAAATTATACAAAGGCCAAGAAATGCGTGAAAAAACAATTGAAAAACTTATAGCTACGCTTAAAAAACGTGTTTATGTAGAGCCTAAGCATAAAAGTAAAGCTATGAAACTCGCTTTTGATATAGGTAAACAGTTAGGACTTGAAAATGAAGAATTAATTGACTTAAAAAATGCAAGTAGAATACATGACATTGGTGAGGTTTGTATAGATGAAGAAATTTTTAACAAGATAACCCCCCTTACTGATAGTGAGTATGAGAATATTAAAAAACATGCTGAAAAGGATTATCAATTGGTTAAATCTGTTGATCGTTATATGTCTATTTCAGAAGCTGTTTTGCACCATCACGAAAGATGGGATGGGAAAGGCTATCCAAAAGGGCTAAAAGGGAAAGAAATCCCTCTTATTTCTAGAATAATCGCAGTAGCAGATGCGTATGAAGCTATGACAAATGAGAGAAAATATAGACAAATAAAGACAAAAGAAGAAGGTATTCTTGAAATGAAAGAGCACTCTGGAACCCAATTTGATGCAGAGGTTGTTGAAGCGTTAATAGAACATTTAGACAAGATGTAATTATTTAGTTAGTCTTTTATTTTATTTTAGTGGAACATAATATTATCTTTAATCGTCAAAATAACATAAAGTAACTTATGAATTTTGATATGGAGGGATAATATTATGAATAAAACAAAGAAAATTGTAGCTACTTGCTTATGTATTGTTTTTATATTTAATTTAGTAGGTTGTGGTTCTGAAAAAAGTGATAATGAAACAGTAACTCAAACGGTTAATGATCAACGGTATGAAACTAGTGAAGAAAAAACTAGTGAAGAGAATACTAAAGAAAGTTATACCACTACAGAGGAAGTTAAAATTTCTGGAGCAACAAATGATGCAGGATCTATAACAGAATCTGATTATGGAAGAGAATCTTATTCTAATGTTCCAGAAAATAAAATAATTGACACTATAGGAGAAAACACTTCTACATTTAGTATTGATGTGGATACTGCATCTTATTCAAATGTTCGAAGAATGTTAAATGATGGTGCAAAACCTTATCCTGATGCTGTTAGGATAGAGGAAATGATCAATTACTTTGATTATAATTATCCTGAACCAACTAATGATATTCCTTTTTCGATTACTACATCTACAACTGTTTGTCCGTGGAATGAAGAAAATTTAATAACAATGATTGGCATGAGTGGGATGGAAATCGATTCAGAAGATTTACCACCAAGTAATATTGTTATGCTAATTGACGTATCTGGATCGATGAATTCACCGGATAAGTTACCATTACTTAAAGACGCTTTTAAAAATCTTGTAGAGAATTTTACGGATCAAGACAGAGTGTCTATTGTTGTTTATGCAGGTGCGGCGGGTGTAGTTATTGAAGGAGAAGAAGGAAGTAATTATAGAGCAATAGAAAGAGCGCTAGACTCTCTTAGTGCAGGTGGTTCAACAGCCGGCGGTGAAGGAATCGAACTTGCTTATGATATCGCATCAGACTACTTTATTAAAGGTGGTAACAATAGAGTAATCCTTGCTACGGATGGTGACTTTAATGTAGGTTTAACTAGCCATTTGGAATTGGAAGAATTTATTGAAGAAAAACGAAATAGCAATATATTTTTAAGTGTTATAGGTTTTGGAACAGGCAATATAAGAGATGATATCATGGAACTATTAGCCGATAAAGGTAATGGAAATTATGCTTATATCGATTCATATGATGAAGCGGTAAAGGTTTTTACTAAAGAGTTTTCAGGGACAATGTTCACAATTGCAAAAGATGTTAAAATTCAAGTAGAATTTAATGAAGATATTATCAAAAATTATCGATTGATTGGCTATGAAAATCGTGTGATGGCAAATGAGGATTTTGAAAACGATAGAAAAGACGCTGGCGATTTAGGTGCAGGACATCAAGTTACAGCACTGTATGAATTAGAACTTGTGAATCCTGATGAAAGAATTATAGAAACTATGTATGAAGTAAAGCTACGGTACAAAGACCCAGATTCAGACAGAAGTGAGGGCATTGCCGTGGTAGAAAAAATTCATGAAATATATATGAATCCATATGATGACATGAATATTTTGTGGGCTTTGACAGTTGCAGAATTTGGTATGATACTTAAAGATTCACCATATCAAGGTTATTCATCACTTGATAGAGTTTCTGAGCAAGCAAGGTATTGTACTAATCGTACCAACGACAAGTATAAAGAAGAATTCTTACAACTAGTTGATGATTATATTTATAATTACGGTGATGAAACAGCCGATGTTAGTGAATACAAAGTTATTTATATAGATAATTAGAGGGTCAAAACTAAGTTTCTCTATCTGCCATTATATTGTTTTACATCTTAACCATAGGTTGAAATGACAAATTAAAAGGATATAAAAAAAGAACCTGATAATCTAAGATTATCAGGTTCTTGTAAATACGTTTTAATTATAGAGATACGATGTTTTCAGCTTGTGGGCCTTTTTGTCCTTGAACAACGTCAAAGCTAACTTTTTCGCCTTCTTCTAAAGATTTGAAACCGTCTTTTTGAATTTGTGAGTAGTGAGCGAATACGTCTGTTCCTTCGTCTGAAGTAATGAAACCAAAACCTTTGTCTCCGTTAAACCATTTTACTGTACCTGTAGCCATAATATTTTTTCCTCCGAAATTTTTTTTCCTTTAACTTGTTCTAAAGCATTAAAATCTCGTGATGCTAAACCAAAATGGCATATATCAATCAATGTTAATTCTTTTTTATAAATTAAGGTGATGTAACAATAACACATTTTTAGAAAATGAGCAACCGTTTTTTTGATTTTTTTGAAACAAATTTGATAATAATGTATATATCGGTGAATTTTAACGCAAATCAGTATATTATGTAATAAAATATTACTCTGTAATTTTACTTTTCAAACTCAAATATTTCTTGAAAATTCTTATAACTGCTAAGAAATGTAGAATGGTTATTAAACACATAACAATATACATTCCAATCATGAATCCATTCATAAATTCACTTATGTCTTCAAATTGAGTTAATAACATAGGAAAGAAAAATAGTGTCATATAATATAGTGAAAACCCTGTTATTCCGAGAAACATAAGAAGTTTAAAATATTTATTCATGATTGATTTATTATCATTGTACAAGGATAATTTTTCCTCAACATTTTTCTTCTTTTTGTAAAAATAATACCAACCACCAACGCTATTAATATATACCCATCCATCATCTTCAAAAAATTGAAGATATTCATCATTGTTTGTAAAATCTATACCTTTAAAATCAAATTGATATGCAATATCCATAGGTTCTGTTTTTTTGAATTCATAACTTCCTACAGATGCTTTAACTAATAGATATCCTTCTTTTGCTTTTTCTTCTAGAAAAATCCTTTCTTTTTCTTCTTGCCATGCAAAAAACATTTTTTTTACTTTCATGATTTCACCCCCAAAATATTTGAGCCGTTCAAATACATTTCTTCTAATCTTTGTACTTCGTAAGTTAAAAGTTCGATTCCTTTTCCGGTTGCTTTATATATTTTTCTTCGTTTGTTTGTGGGATCAATACCCTTTGGCTCAATTAACTTATTTGTAACTAAGGTATTAAGTGCTCCGTATAATGTGCCTGCAGCAAGATGGATGCGTCCTTGGCTTAATTCTTCTACTTTTTTCATAATTCCATATCCATGTAATTCTTCGGTTAATGATAATAAAATATAATATGTAGCTTCAGTGAGTGGTGATAAATTATTCATAATGACTCCTTTTTATCGTTAATAATTAATGCTTAGTGCTTAGTGATATGTTATTCATTGACATTCTGCTGCTTAATATTTTGTATGTGAGTATGTTGTTTCGCGATACATTGTTCTTCGTTGTATCGCAATTCGATATAACGTTGTACGATAAGTATATACCGCAATGAAATATTTGTCAAATGTTTTTGGAATTTTATAGGAAATAACATAACTGGTTAAGGTGTCAAAACTAAGTTTCTCTAATTCTACCACTATATATAGTACTCGGTTGAAGCCTCCAAGCATATATATAGTGGTAGAAAGTTCAACTATGTAGTTTTGACACCTTAACCATAACTTTAATATTATAAAAATGTCATTACAATAATTTTATGCTTGATAGTTATTCGCTTTTATACTATTATAGGTATAATAAAGTAAATACATGAAAGCAGTGTTGATAAAAGCTACGATTTATTAAGTTGTTAAGAGAGCTGATGGGTGGTGTGAATCAGTGAACGAATAAATCCCTCCACTTTTGGAACTGTCAACGAAAGTTGAAGATTGGTACTCTTTATCGTACTTACGAGTGGTCGGATTATTATTCGGCAATTTGGGTGGCAACGCGGAGTTCTTCGTCCCAGTTAGCATGGGTTTATGGAGAGCTTTTTTATTATTCAAATATCCCATTGAAATTATGAATCGTTAATTATAATCAGGAACCAGGAACCAGTAATCAGTAATCAGGAATCAGGAACCAGTAACCAGGAACCAGGAACCAGGAACCAGGAATCAGGAAACTAGAAACCCGAAATCGAAAATCACACAAAAAGGAGAATCAAATGTTAGATATAAGATTTTTAAGAGAAAACCCAGAAGTTGTTAAGGAAAATATCAAAAAAAAGTTTCAAGACAGTAAATTAGCTTTAGTTGATGAAGTTATAGAAATTGATCAGAGTAGAAGAGCTTCTCAACAAGAGGCAGATGAACTGCGTAGAAGTAGAAAAACTCTTTCTAAACAAATCGGTGCTCTAATGGCACAAGGTAAAAAAGAAGAAGCGGAAGCGATCAAAAAGCAGGTTCAAGAAAATGCTATTCGTTTAGGTGAACTTGAGCAAATGGAAAAAGATTTTTCGAAAAAAGTAACAGATATTATGATGGTTATACCTAATATCATTGACGATAGTGTTCCAATTGGTAAGGATGATACTGAGAACGTAGAAGTAGAACGTTATGGTGAACCAGTAGTGCCTGATTATGAAATACCTTATCACACAGATATTATGAAAAAGTTTGATGGTATTGATATTGAAAGTGCTGCAAAGGTAGCAGGAAGTGGTTTCTATTATTTAATGGGTGATATTGCAAGACTTCATTCTGCAGTTATTTCTTATGCAAGAGATTTTATGATTGATAGAGGATTCACTTATTGCATTCCTCCATATATGATTAGGAGTGATGTTGTTAAAGGTGTTATGAGTTTTGCTGAAATGGAAGCTATGATGTACAAAATAGAAGGTGAAGACCTGTTTCTTATCGGTACAAGCGAACACTCAATGATTGGCAAATATATTGATACAATTATTCAAGATACAACTTTACCACAAGCAATGACAAGTTATTCTCCCTGTTTTAGAAAAGAAAAAGGTGCTCACGGTATTGAGGAACGTGGTGTTTATAGAATTCACCAATTTGAAAAACAAGAAATGATTGTTGTATGTAAGCCAGAAGAAAGTATGGACTGGTATAACAAGTTATGGCAACATACAGTAGATATGTTTATTACAATGGATATTCCTATAAGAACTTTAGAATGTTGTTCAGGAGATTTGGCAGATTTAAAAGTGAAATCTGTTGACATTGAAGCATGGTCTCCAAGACAGAAAAAGTATTTTGAAGTTGGAAGTTGTTCTAATCTAGGAGATGCACAAGCAAGACGATTAAAAATCCGTTACGTTGGGGATAGTGGCAAAGGCTTTGTTCATACACTTAACAACACAGTTGTTGCTCCACCTAGAATGTTAATCGCATTCCTTGAAAACAATTTAAATGAAGATGGCTCAGTAAATATTCCTGTTGCACTTAGACCATATATGGGAAATAAAGAAAAAATAAACTGTCAGTGATAGTGTTGCTAGTTTGGGGCATGCGGGACTAAAAATGGCATGTTAATAGGGAACTTGGAGGTATTAAAGTATGCGAAGAATAGGTATGCTAGGTGGTATGAGTTGGGAATCTTCTCTTGAATATTATAGATTGATTAACGAGAATGTAAAAAAAAATTGGGAATTTAGTTGTTGATCTTGATAATTATATGGTTATGAAAAATGGACAAACAATCAAATTAACTCATAAGGAGTTTGCTATTTTTAGATTATTTGTTTCTAATCCTACAAGGGTATATACTAAAGCAATGATTTATAATTTGATATGGGAAGAAACCTATTATGATGATGAAAATGTAATCAACGTTCAGATGAGAAGATTGAGAGAAAAAATTGAAGATGATCCATCAAATCCAAAGTATATTATTACACTATGGGGCATAGGTTATAAGTTAGGAGAATCACTATGACTATAACAATGGTTATTTTAAATTGGTTGGCGAGGATATATTCTTCCTTTTCTTGAAAAAAGTTTTGGATATGGGTATCTCTAACGCTAATAATCGGAATTGCTTTTATAATAAAAGGCAATTATAAGGAATATTATCGCTGACATCACCACTCCGTTTTATAACATATCGAATAATTCATTTATAAAGTTTTGAAAACCAGAATTTATAATGTAACTTTAGGATAAATGATCAAATAATTTTCCAAAAAGTGCTGTAAAATATACGTTGTATTTTACAGCACTTTTCTATATAATTGAAGTATAAGGAGTTGATGAAAATGTCAAATATTAGACCAGTATCAGATTTGAGAAATTATAATGACGTATTGAATGCATGTAGAGAAGAATCACCTGTCTATCTTACAAAAAAAGGTAGAGGAAAATATGTATTGATGAATATAGAAGATTATGAAAAAATGAAGGCGACAATGAAATTGATGGCTAATTTGGAAGAAGGCGAAAAATCTGCACGAGAGCAGGATTGGTTCTCGTTAGACGATATAGAATCAATTATGGAGATATAGTATGTATAAAGTATATTTTTCACCTTTAACAAAAGATGATTTAATGAAAATAAATGAGTATTTGCAAGAGGAGTTTGGCAAAGAGACCGCCAATTTTGAGTTGAAGAAACTTATCGAAAGTATTAAAAATTTCGAACAATTTCCATTAATGGGAAGGCCATTGGTTAATTTGATCGATATCCCAACTGAATACATGTATTTCGTTACAGAGAGAAACTACGTATTTTACCGTTTAGAAAATCATAAAGTAAAGATTATTCGAATTTTGGATATAAAGCAAGATTATATACAAATTTTATTTGGAAATAGATAGATTATTTAATGAAAATGTGTTTTTAATACACGTTTTTCAATCATAATATGTGTATTAAAAACACATTTATGTTATACTAGAACAAGGAAATACCTATGATATTTTATAAGATGCTTCAACTTATAAAATTCATATAAATAACTTTCCTGTAATCAAGAATATGTAGGAGGAACGCATATGCATAGAAAGATAACAGAACGATTACTTAAATGGAAAGAAGGCAAAAACAGAAAACCTTTGATATTAGAAGGTGCAAGGCAAGTTGGAAAAACTTATGCTGCGATAAATTTTGGAAAAAATTACTACAAAAATATCATATATTTAAATTTTGATGGAGCAGAGAATCTTAAGCGAGTGTTCTTAGAGGATTTAAATCCTGAACGTATTGTGAAAGAGATTGCAGTATTACGTGCCGAAAGTATTATACCTGGTGAAACGCTGTTAATATTTGATGAAATTCAGGCAAGCGATAAGGCGTTAGCTTCGTTAAAATATTTTTATGAAAATGCGCCGCAGTATCATATTATAGCTGCAGGTAGTTTATTAGGCGTAGCAGTTAATCGAAGTGGATATACATATCCGGTTGGAAAAGTTGATAGAATGACTATGTATCCTATGGATTTTGAAGAATTTCTTATTGCACTTGATAGGCAAGGGATCGCGGAAGGTATTAGAAAATCCATTACCGAAATTAATTCATATTTACATCATGAAGAAGCATTAAAGTTATATAGAAAGTATTCAGCTGTAGGTGGAATGCCAGAAGCGGTTAAAGCATTTTGCGAAGATGATGGATATGATATTGTTATGTCTATCCAAAAAAATATACTAAATGCATATATAGCAGATATGGCAAAATATGCTGAACCAGGCGAAACTATGAGAATTATGGCTACATATAATTCGGTTCCATCTCAATTAGCTAAAGAAAATCGTAAATTTATGTACAAATTTATTAAGAGTGGCGCAAGAGCTAGAGAGTACGAAGTGCCAGTTCATTGGTTAAAACAAGCAGGAATCATTATTAAAATAGATAGGATTAGTGAAGGATATTTGCCGTTAAAAGCAAGTACTGATCCAACATTTTTTAAAATCTATCCACACGATATTGGGATATTGAATGCTATGAACCAGATACCTGCTAAACTTATATTAAGTAATGAATTATTATTAACAAAATTTAAAGGAGCAGCAGCTGAAAGTTATGTTGCTGCTGCATTGCAAGCTCAAGGGTATATACCTTATTATTGGGCTAAAGATCAGAATAATGAACTTGATTTTGTAGTTCAAGGTCATTCTGGACAAATTATTCCAATAGAAGTAAAAGCTTCTTCAAATGTACGTGCAAAAAGTCTTGATAGATTTAGAAAAACTTATTCTATCAAGATGTCAATAAGAGTTTCCAATAAAAACATAGGCTTTGAGAATGGTATTTTCAGTGTACCTCATTATGCTGTGTTTTGCATTAAAGATATTGATATAAAAAAATATTAAAAAGGAGCTGTGACGTCCAAAAGTAATTTGGATACGAAACAGCTCCTTTGTTAGTTAGATAAATTATTGATAACTTGACATCATACGATTTAAACTACCACCGTTTTCAAGATTGTTAAAGCCCAGTGATCCAAGAATTTGCATTGCATAAGCGCTTCTTGCACCTGATGCACAATAGAGAATAATCTTTCGGTCTTTTTCGCCTAGTTCGCTAATCCTGTTTTGTAGGATATCAAGCGGTATATTGAGTGCGCCAGGGAATGCACCGTATAGGAATTCTTCTTCAGATCTTACATCGATAATCAATGGTCCAGTTGTTTCTTCTACTTCTGCTGTTTCAGCTGCCTGACTTGTTGCTTCTTCAGCTTCACCACCAATGGTTTTTGACTCAAGTTCTGGCAAGTTAACGGTGAAGTTATTAGGTGTTACGGATCTTGAGTAGTTAACTAAACTTAAGAAACCACCGCTGATGTTAATTACGTTTTCATATCCTGCACCAAGTAATATACGAAGAGCTTGGTGGCCTTTTTTACCTGTAGCATCGTAGACAAGGATTAATCGGTCAGATGGGATTTGATTCAGTACGGAAATAAGGAGTTCAAGAGGTACATTAGATGCTCCTTTTACACATGCTTTTTTATAGGAAAATACATCTCTGACATCTAACCAGATAGGATTTTTGCCTTCTAAATATTCGTCTAGTTCAGCTACTGTTAAGGTTGGTGAGTAGCCTGTCATACGATTTTCAGCAACAAATGCTGCCATGTTGATACCGTCGTTGGCATTTCCAAGTGGTGGTGAGTAAGCAAAATCAATATCGGCTAAATCAGAAACTGATAGTTTGGCTGCAATAGCTGTTGCTAGGACATCAAGTCTTCTGTCAGCACCTTCGTAACCAGCTGTTTGTCCACCGAGGATACGGCCAGTTTTTTTGTCATAAACTACTTGGATACTAACCATTTTTGCACCTGGGAAATAAGTGGTGTGGTGCTCTTTGTGAACCACGATAGCGTCTGCTTCAAAGCCTTCAGCTCTTGCTGCAGCAAGTGATAAACCGGTAATTCCTGCTACGGCTTCAAAAACTCTTACAATAGATGTTCCGATAGCACCTTTGTACTCATGTTTGTGGCCTAATGCGTTTGAGGCAGCGATTCTACCTTGACGATTGGCAGGACCTGCCAATGGGATACGTACCTTTTTACCCATGACACGGTGCTCAAGTTCGATCATGTCTCCAGCTGCGTAAATATTATCGTCGCTTGTTTTAAGTGTTGAATCAACGAGTAAACCTCCTGCTTTTCCAAGCTCAAGACCAGCTTCTTTAGCTAGCTTAAGAGTTGGGCGAACTCCGATGGACATTAGAACCATATCGGCTTTTACTGTTGTGCCGTCATTAAGTTTGACATTATTAACACCGACTTCGGTAACTGCTTTATCTGTGTATAGATCAACGCCATAGGATACGAGTTCTTGCTGGATGAAACCTGCAATTTCAGCTTCCATAATACCCATAACGTGTGGCATCATTTCGATGACAGATACTTTCATGCCACGTTTTGCAAGGGCTTCTGTCATTTCAAGACCGATAAATCCACCACCGACTACAACAGCAGTTTCAGGCTTTTCGTTGGTGATGTGATCATCTATTTTGTCCATATCATCAAGTGTCCAAAGTTGGAACACATGATCTTGGCCAGCTCCTGGTAGTGGAGGAACAATTGGCTTTCCACCTTGAGCGAGAATTAATTTGGTATATTCAAAAGATTTTTTATGACCGGATGATGAGTCAACGGTATGAACAATTTTATTTTCTCTATCAATTTCAGTGGCAGTTGTATAAAGGTGAACATCTGTTTGATATTGATCTTTAAAACTTTCAGGGCTTTGTAAAATTAACTTTGAGCGATTTTTGATGTCTCCGCCAATATAGTACGGAAGTCCGCAGTTAGCAAATGAAATATCTGGGCCTGCTTCTAAAATCGTAATTTGTGCGTCTGATGAAAGTCTTCTTGCTCTTGCAGCAGCGGTTGCTCCGGCAGCTACGCCGCCAATGATAATTATTTTTTCCATGGTAATCTCCTTTTAATTAACTATTTGATAAAAATTTAACTTTTTTAGTTGTCTTGTATATTACTATATTACAATACTGCAATATAGTCAACATAAATATTCAAAATTACAGGATTATTTTTTAAATTGTCGGTAAATTGTCGGTGACAGGCACCATTGTCGGTGACAGGCACGAAAAGATATCTTTT
>JAOZKH010000039.1:12349-13544 GCA_029935405.1 Vallitaleaceae bacterium
TAAATTGTCGGTGACAGGCACCATTGTCGGTGACAGGCACGAAAAGATATCTTTTCATTGATATTTACATCTATGATAGTTATAATACATATTGAATAGGTAAAATGAAGGAGATAGTACGATGACATTAATACTTCAATTATTATTAATAGTAACACTAATATTAATTAATGCATTTTTTGCAGCAGCAGAGATGGCTATTGTTTCTGTTGATCGATATAAGATTCTAAAAAAGTCGAACGATGGAGATAAAAAGGCAGAACACTTACTTGGTTTAATTGATGAACCTAATAAATTTCTAGCAACTATTCAAGTGGGTATTACCTTAGCAGGTTTTTTCTCAAGTGCTTCAGCTGCCACAGGTATGTCTGGAGATTTATCTTTATTTCTTACAGGAATAGGTATGCCATATAGTAATCAAATATCAGTAATTATTATTACTATTATCTTATCGTACTTTATTTTGGTTTTTGGTGAATTATTTCCTAAACGAATTGCTCTTAAAAATCCAGAAGGTATTGCCATGCTCCTAGCAGGGCCTATTAGTACTATAGGAAAAGTTGTTCGTCCATTTGTGGCAATTCTCTCTATATCAACTAATAGTCTTATGAGATTATTTAAAATAAATTCTAATGAGGAGAAAGATACAGTCACTGAAGATGAAATAAAAACACTTCTTAGTATGGCCAGAGCTCATGGAACAGTTAAAAAAGAAGAAGCAGCACGTATAAATAGTATTTTTCAATTTGATGATACATTGGTAAAAGATGTAATGATACCTAGTGAAGAAGTATTTATGATTGATGTTAATAAGCCACTTAGTCAATATATGGGGAATATACTTGAGAAAATGTATTCAAGAATCCCAGTCTATGATACGAATCCTAAAAAGATAGTTGGTGTACTTCTTATAAAAGATCTTTTAAGAAAAGAGCACAATGATTCAGATATTAATCAGATGATGATTAAACCAACTTGTATTAATGAGGATCAATCTATTGATCAATTGTTTCTTATACTACAAAAAGCCAGAAAGCATATGGCAATCATTATTGATAAACACAAAAACTTTACCGGCATTGTTACCTTAGAAGAT
Source organism: Vallitaleaceae bacterium (assembly GCA_029935405.1). Taxonomy (GTDB): domain Bacteria; phylum Bacillota; class Clostridia; order Lachnospirales; family Vallitaleaceae; genus UBA1351. Next base: position 13,446 of record JAOZKH010000039.1, read on the forward strand.
CTTATTGAAGAAGTCTTTGGTGATATTGAAGATGAATTTGATCAGTAGTCAATTGATTGCATTGCAAATATATCATAAATAAATATAAACGCAAAAGCA
>JAOZKH010000039.1:13644-14849 GCA_029935405.1 Vallitaleaceae bacterium
ATAAATAAATATAAACGCAAAAGCATAGCTATATTTACTTATACATAAATATTACAACATTCAGTTCTGAGCCACAATTATCGCACTAGCATAATAGTAAAAGTCACAGTAATAACACTTAGCAGAGTTGTAATTAGAACTGATTCAGAGGCGTATTCAGAATCGCCGTTAAATTCAATAGCAAACAAAACACTGTTTAAAGCAGTTGGAGCAGAGGCACCGATAATAAGTACTTCAGCGACAATTCCTGTTATACCCATTAGTTTTACCATAGCAAAAGCAATGATAGGCGATAAGATTAATCTCATAGCAGTTGCAATAGGAAGGCTTTTGCTGTTGAATGACAATTTTATGCTAGCAAGTTGTGCACCTAATGTGAAGAGAGCAAGTGGTACAACAGCACCTTTTAAGATTGAAAGTGTAGAAAAAATCGGAGTAGGAATAGGTAATTGAATACCTTTAAAAACAAAACCTAATACAATAACATGAATCGCAGGAAGCCTTAGAATTTTGAAAAAGGCTTCTTTTTTAGTATATGAACCACTGCTAGCGTTGTATAAACCAAAGATATTTAATAGAAGGTTAGAAATAAAATAAACAATCATATGAACATCTACAGGAAAGTTTCCAGCAACTCCGCTATACAAAAGTGTAATAAGTGGTATACCGTAGTTCCCTTGATTACGTAGTGTTATGGCGTTTATGAAAGCTTTTTCTCTTTTGCGGTCTAGTCGCAACAACTTTGCAACAATATAACTGAGCAACATCAAAACAAAGAAAAGAACAATAGTAAAACAAGAGATCATAATAATCATGTCACTATTAAGTTCACTAGTGACAATATTAATAAAAATCAAAGATGGAAGAAAAAGATATAATTGGATTTTAGTTAATGAAACTAAATCAAGTCTAAATTTTTTTTGTAATCCGTAGCCAAGAAGAATAATAATAAAAATCGGACTTAACATTTCCCAAAATATTTGAAACATTTGTATCATATTAATCGCTCCTAAGTTTAATGAAGTATAGTATAACATAGGATAGTAAAATTCAATAATAATATCCCCATATTATTTGACAGTACTATTATTAAGGAACATAATACTATAGAATGGAAAAGCATAGTTAGGAGAATCATTATGTATACAATGAGAAGAAGTCAAAATGAAGTGAAAGATATGAAGGATATTATTGATATAATAAAT
>JAOZKH010000039.1:14949-19921 GCA_029935405.1 Vallitaleaceae bacterium
TAAATACAATAACTGGAAAGAAGAGTTCCTAATATGAGTAGAATTAGAATAAATAGAGGAAAGACACCTATATTTAAAGATGAGCATAATAAACCAATAGAAAACAGTATAGCTGAGATTAAAGTTATTAAACTTGGCGAGTGCAATCAGACATTGATTATTAGAGGAAAAGATAAAACGAAGCCGGTACTCTTATTTTTACATGGTGGGCCAGGCGGTCCTGAAGCTCCGGTATTTCAAAAGGTATATCCTCAATTAGAAGAGGAATTTGTTGTTGTGCATTGGGAGCAAAGAGGAACCGGTAAGTCATATTCTAACCGCATTCCTGCTGCAAGTATGACACTTGCACAATTTACTAAAGATGCTCATGAATTAACTAAGTACCTTAAAGATAGGTTTAGTAAAGAGAAAATCTATCTAATGGGACATTCATGGGGAACCGTGTTAGGAATGAATGTTATTTTTCATTATCCTAATAATTATATTGCATACTTTGGAGTAGGGCAAGTAGGTAATCAAAAGGATTCAGAGAAGGAAACTTATAAATGGATGATTTCACAAGCCCAAAAAAGAGGGCACAATAATGTGATAAGAAGACTAAAAGAGTTAGAAGGGCTAGAATTTAAGACTGCTAAAGAGTGGGTACATTACTTACTAAAAACTAGAAGTTATTCAATCAAATACGGTGGAACTTTTAGAAAATTTACTTTGTTTCAATTTATCATAACAATGTTATTAGCCAAAGAATATACCTTGTTTGAAAAGTTTAATGTATATTTAGGTTTGTATTTTTCTCTTAATCTTATGGTAATGGAATTTCTTGAGTTTAATATAGTAGAAAAAATCACAAAAGTGAAAGTGCCAACATATTTTTTTCATGGTGTTCATGATTATGATACAACATTGACAGAAGCAAAAAAATATATAGATAAACTAGACGCACCTAAAAAGGAAATGTTCGTCTTTAATCATTCTTCTCATCAACCTTTTTGGGCTGAAACTGAGTTGTTTCACAAAAAACTTATGAGTGTGGTCAATAGAGATAGTGCCTAGGAGGAACGATATGAAGTACATAAATATACCAGAAACAAACATAGATATTCCAACAATCAGTTTAGGAACTATGACCTTTGGTGGTCAGACAGACGAAGCTACAAGCTTATCAATTATGGACTATGCATACGAACAAGGAATAAAATTGTTTGATACTGCTAACATTTATAATGGTGGCGAAAGTGAAAAGGTAGTTGGTAAATGGATTAGCAAAAGAAGAGATGATATTATACTTGCATCAAAGGTAGGATATCCTTCAGGAACAAAACTATCAGATATTTGTCTATCAAAAGAAGGAATAAACAAAGAAATTGAAGATAGTCTAACAAGGCTTAAAACAGATTATATAGATATATATTATTTTCATGCACCAGATTATAAAACACCAATAGAAGAGTCATTAGAAACGATGACAAAGTTAAAAGAAGCAGGCAAAATCAAATATTTAGCTGTAAGTAACTTTTCTGCGTGGCAAATAGCTGATTTATTGGCAGCAAGTGATAAAAATGGTTATATTAAACCGATCATGACACAAAATGTTTACAACGCCATTACTAGAACAATTGAACCTGAATTAATTCCATTTTTAAAGGAACATAAAATGGCGTTAACTGTATACAACCCCCTTGCAGCCGGACTTCTTACAGGAAAACATCGTAAGGGAATACCATTAGAAAATTCAAGACTAGCAGATAATGCAATATATAAAAGCAGATATTGGACAGATGCGAATTTAAAAAGTGCAAAGAAACTAGAGGCTATTGGAAAAGACGCAGGAATGACAATCTTAGATTTAGCAATAAGTTGGTGTATATCAAATAATGTGGTTACTAGCATGATAGTAGGTGTTAGTAAGTTAAATCAATTAGAGCAAAATCTTTCTTCTTATTTAAAAGCGCCTTTATCAGATGAGATAATGGAAGCTTGTAATAAGGTATGGGAAGAACATACAGGAAAGCCTTTTGGTTATAATAGGTAAAAAGGAAAAAATCAAGGCACCTTGAGGCACCTTTTTCCCCTTTTTCCAGCAACTAAAATACAATTGATTTACAGGAGAGTAGTGTGGTATAATTATCATATGATTTAGTTACGACGTATATACTGTTGTTGATAAAATATATAATTGTTAGGAGGCCAGAGTAATGGTGCAACGTGATATTTATATGAGACATATAATTAGATGGAAGAATAAGCCAGTGATTAAGGTCATTACAGGAGTGAGAAGATGTGGAAAATCTTATCTGATGAGAATGACCGTTGAGACTCTAAGAAGAGAAGGTATAGCTGATGAGGCATTCATATACCTTAACTTAGAATTATTTGATAACCAGCACCTACTTGTGGCCAAGGAGTTATACGATCATATCAAGAGCAATACACCAAAAACAGGTAAAGTGTATGTCTTCATTGATGAGGTTCAAAACTGTGTGGGTTGGGAGAAAGTGACGGCATCACTTCTGGCAGAAGAACGTTTTGACATATATCTGACAGGTTCCAATGCCTCCATGTTATCGGGTGACTTAGCAACCAATATTGCTGGACGGTATATTGAGATAAAAGTTTATCCATTAAGCTTCTCTGAATACATAGATTTCAGTGAACAGCTGACTGATAGGGAGATGGTCAAGGATGACCTGTTCAATGAATATCTTAGATATGGTGGATTTCCTGGTTTATTTACAGTCATTGATGATGATGAGGCTAAGAGACAGTACTTAAGCAGTTTAAGAGATACAGTAGTTCTAAGAGACACCATTGCACGACATGATGTTCGGGATGTAGATTTGCTAGAACGGGTTATGGCATATAGTTTCGATAATATTGCACAAACTTTTTCCTCTGCTACGGTTGTCAAGTACTTGAAATCAATGAATATATCTCCATCACCACCTACGGTTGCATCATACTTGAATGCTCTAATCGATGCTATGATTCTAGGTAAAGCATCACGTTATGATATTAAAGGCAAGAAAATTATGCAGCGGATGGAAAAGTACTTTGTCTGTGATCTTGGTATAAGGCATACAGAAATTGGCTATCGAGACAATGATATCGGACAGATTCTTGAGAATGTTGTTTTTAATGAATTACTAATAAGAGGTTACGAAGTATTTGTAGGAAAAGAAGGTAGTCGGGAAGTGGATTTTATTGCAATGAAAGCAGAAGAGCGGATTTATATCCAAGTAACTTATCTTCTAGCCACCGAGGAAGTCATTGACCGGGAATATCGAACACTGCTTGCTGTTGGAGATGCTTATCCTAAATTGGTCTTGTCAATGGATAGGGTTCCAATTGGGCCAAGAGAAGGTGTCAGGCACCAGTATCTGCCTGATTTTCTTCTGAATGGACGTTGACAGAAGTTGAAGCTGAATCGATCAAATATTACAAAGGGTCAGATGATATTCTATATGTGTCAAAAAGAAAATTAGCTGATATTTTTAAGAGCACAATAGCATAGTTAATATATTAGCTATTACTTGACATAAATTGCGATTTGGGTTAATATATTAACTATGAATAACTATTTTATGAACAGTAAAACACCAAAAGAAATTAATATGGATATAGCCGGTCGCTTAAGGCAACGTCGGAAAAAGATGAGCTTGACGCAGAATCAACTGAGTACAAAATCAGGCGTAAGTCTTGGATCAATCAAACGTTTTGAAAGGATTGGTGAGATATCTCTAACTTCACTGATAAAGATAACTATTGCTCTAGAGTGCAGTGATGAACTTAATAAGCTTTTTAGGGATCAGCCACTGACTTCGATACAGGAGGTCATCAATGAACAAGACTAAAATACTCAAAGTGAAATTAATGGGTGAAATAGTTGGGACCATGGCCTTATATCAGAATCGATTTGTAGCATTTGAATATGATGATAGGTGGTTGAATGAAGGATTCTCAATTAGCCCTTTTTCATTACCACTGATTAAGAAGGTGTTTATACCTGAGATAGATCCATTTGAGGGTTTATTTGGTGTGTTTGCAGACAGTATACCAGATGGTTGGGGACGTTTGCTGGTCGATAGATATCTTAATAGCAGGAGAATAGACTCACGCATCATAACAGCAATGGATCGGTTATCAATTGTTGGTGAATCAGGGATGGGTGCATTGACTTATGAGCCAACTTCAACATTCGTTAAAGAGCAGGTTACATCCTTTGATTACGATGTAATCGCAAAAGAATGTAAGCAACTTTTAGAGAACAATGAAACAGAAAATCTAGATAGGCTTCTGTTTCTTGGTGGCTCATCGGGTGGTGCGAGACCAAAGATTCTAACCAAAGTTGATGGAGAAGACTGGATTATTAAATTTCCATCTTCTCTAGATCAAGATGATGTTGGACTAATGGAATACAGGTATAGTGAATGTGCTAAGGCTTGTGGCATCAGAATGGCAGAAAGCAGATTGTTTGAGTCAAAGCAATGTTTAGGTTATTTTGGGACAAAGAGGTTTGATCGGGCTTTAGATGGTGATGTGGATAAGGTAAAAAGAATTCATATGATATCTGTCAGTGCACTTTTGGAGGCCACACATAGAATACCTAATCTGGATTATCATACATTGATGAAGTTAACCCTTGAACTGACCAAAGATTATTCGGAAGTGGATCAATTGTATCGACTGATGTGTTTTAATGTATTTGCACATAATCGTGATGACCATTCTAAGAATTTTAGCTATCTATATAATCGACAGACAAAGTCGTGGCAGTTGTCTCCTGCTTACGATTTGACATACAGTTATTCCATTGGTGGTGAACACGCAACAACAATTAATGGTAACGGTCAGAACCCAACCCTCAAAGACATAATGAAAGTAGGCACAGATATTGGAATAAAAGAGCGACAAGCATCATTAGTTGCAAAGGAGATTGAGGTATTGGTCCATGATATGTTGCAGAAATGAAAAC
>JAOZKH010000155.1 GCA_029935405.1 Vallitaleaceae bacterium
CATACATATAGTGGTAGAAAGTTCAACTATGTAGTTTTGACACCTTAACCATATTTAACAGTACTTAGAATAATACAATAAATATGAGTCCGATTATCATAAGTGCAAGACCAATAAGCTTTTTAGGTTTAAAGGGATAGCGTTTCATACCAAATAGACCAAAATGATCAACGGTAGTTGAAGCAGTGATTTGGGCAATTGAGCTTAGCATTAAGGTAGTGGTTGCGCCTAAACTCAAAAATGAAACATTGATTAAATAGATATTTGAAATACCGGTTATTCCACCGAGTAAGAAAAATAATGGGATTCCTTTAAGGGATACCCATTTTTCTTTTGTAAAAAAAACAAGTAATGCAATTGTAGTTAACCCGATGACATGATTGGCTAAAACTGCAGGTGAATTTGTAAAAATTTCTACCATTAAGCCATTTGATAAAACCAGGATAGAAAGTAACATTCCATTTAATATTGCAAGAGACTTATTCATATCAGTTCTCCTTGTATAATAAGGTTAGTTGATTATATCGTTTTTATAATTGAATGAACTTAGTATATCATTGAATATTAGAAAATAACAGGACTTATGTCGTGGATTTTTGATTCCTAAAGAAAATCGCTAGAATCTAAAGAAAAATATTTAAATCTAAAGAAATGCTAAAGAAAATCATAGTGATTTTAAATCTTTGTTAATTGTTATAGGCATTAAAGGATGTTACAATAGATTAAGAATATCGAATTGTATTTAGGAGGATTAATCATGAAGAAAATCATAGGTGTTTTAATAGTTCTTGCAATACTTGCAGTTATAGCAGTGCCAAGAGTAACGGAATTATTAAATAATGAATCTATTAAAGAGGAAGTTGCAAAAATTACCGTAAGTGGTGAAGAAGCAAAAGTTGAAAGCATTATCACCCATTACGAATTAATAGGTAATACGTTTTCAAATAAAACTGTGCCATTGATGCCATCAATTCCTGCGGAGGTATTAAGTATTAATGTAAAAGTTGGGGATTATGTTAATGAAGGAGATATTTTATTTACACTTAGTGGGGAAAATATTGAAGGACAAGTCACTCAAGCAGAATTAGGAGTTGAACAAGCAACAGCAGCTTTAAATCAAGCAAATGTAGGAATAAAAAATGCAAATGCAGGAATTAAGTCAGCGCAACTTGGGGTAGATATGGCAAAAAGTAATTATGAAATGAATCTTAATAGTTACAATTTTTCTGTAGATAATTTAGCTAAATATGAGGAATTATATAAAGAAGGAATTGTATCTGAAATGGAAGTTGAACAAATGAGATTACAGACTAATCCTGAAACTTTAGAATTACTTGAAAAACAGCTAGAGCAAGCAGAGCAAGGTTTATCTCAAGCACAACTTGGCGTTGAACAAGCAAACTCAGGTTATGCACAGGCAAATGTTGGTGTTAAACAAGCTAACGAAGGGTTAGAAACAGCAACGGAGGCTATAGAAAATTTAGAGGTAACAGCTCCGGTAAGTGGGTATATTACAGCACAAAATCTTACTGAAAATGTTATGGCTTCAAATGCAAGTGTTGCTATGATGATAGATGAACTACGTTTAATAAAAGTATCAGCTAACGTTACGGCTAACCAGGTTGGTTCAATTATAATTGGTGATAAAGTTGATGTTTATATTTCTGCTAATAATGTTACATATGTGGGGGTAGTAGAAACTATTAATCTTACAGCAGATACAAGAACTATGTTGTATCCAATTACTATAATTGTAGAGAACAAAAACATTGAAATAAAACCGGGAATGTTCGCAACTGTTAAAATTGTTGAAGATGCAGTTAAAGATGCAATAGTTGTACCAACTCAAGCAGTTGTTATAAGAGATGGTATCTCAATTGTATTTATTTATGAAGGCAATAATAAAGCGATTAAAACAGAAGTAACAATAGGTGTAGAAGATGGATATAGAACTCAGATTTTAAGTGGAGTTAATGAGGGAGATATTATTATTACTAATGGAGTCGGCCTTATAGATGAGGATACAATGATTGAAGTTGTAAGGGGTGATGAGTAATGAATGTATCATCACTATCAGTAAAAAGACCTGTAACGACGGTTATGTTGGTCTTGATTGTTCTTGTGTTTGGATTTGTTTCGTTTTCTAGAATACCTATAGATTTATATCCTAACATTGAAGTACCAGTTGCAATTGTTAGTACAAGTTATGCTAATGTTGCACCGGAAGAAATAGAAAACTTGATAACAAGACCTATTGAAGAATCTGTTGGAACAGTTGCTAATATTGACAGTATTCAATCAATAACAACTGAGGGACAATCTATTGTTATTATTATGTTTGAGTTTGGTGTTGATATGGATTTTGCAGCTCTTGAAATAAGAGAAAAAATTGATTTGGTGTCAGGATTTTTACCAGAAGAGGCTTCGGATCCAATGGTAATGCAATTAGATATTAACGCATCAGCTGTTGTTCAATTGGCTTTGTCAGGATCAGATGTTTCCACCCTTCAACGATATGCTGATGAAGAATTAAAACCTTCTCTAGAACGTATAGAAGGAGTTGCTTCAGTAGGTATAGATGGAGGTTATGAACATTATGTATCTATTCAAGTTGATACTGAAAAACTTAATGGATATGGCTTAAATTTAGATACAATAGTTGGTTTGTTGGCATCTGAGAATATTAATCTGCCTGCTGGCTCAGTAAACAAAGGAGACACAGGTCTATTAATTAGAACTGTAGGAGAATTTGAAAGTCTTGAAGATATTGAGAATACTCCAATCCCTATGTCTTCAGGCGGGATAATTAGACTTTCAGATATTGCCAAAATAAATATTGCTAATCGAGATCAAAATTCTATTTCTACAGTTGATGGAGAGGAAGCAGTTACTATCTCAATTCAAAAACAGTCAGGTGTTAATACAGTAGCCATTGCGGGTGAAATTGCTAAAGTTGTGGAAGAATTACAGTCTAGTAGTCCGTATAATATAAAAGTAATAGTAGATCAATCAGAATTTATTAATAAGTCAATTGAGCAAGTTGGTTTAAATGGTGCAATAGGTGGAATTTTAGCTATATTAATTCTATTGTTATTTTTAAGAAGTTTTAGAAGTACGTTAATTGTTGGTTTAGCAATACCGATTTCGATTATTGCAACACTTGTTTTATTATACTTTTCAAATATTACAATGAATATGATGACCCTAGGTGGACTCGCCTTAGGAATTGGTATGCTTGTCGATAACTCTGTTGTTGTACTTGAAAATATATATCGTTTTGTACAAGGAGGTATGGACCGCAAAAAAGCGGCTGTTAAAGGTGCTGGAGAAGTAGCTATGGCGGTTACAGCCTCTACGCTAACGACGGTGGCAGTATTCTTGCCAATGGTATTTGTTGAAGGTATTACTTCAATAATGTTTAGAGAATTTTCACTAACCGTAACATTTTCATTATTAGCATCACTAGTTGTTTCGTTAACATTAGTACCCATGATGTCTTCACTATTGCTTGTTGTTGATGAATTTCAAGGGGTACATCATGAAAGTAAGTTTAAAATTGTTGGATTTATATTAGATAAATTTGATAATATCTTCTCGGTAGTTGAACAAGGATATAAAAAATTATTAAAATGGTCCCTAAATCACAGAAAAATAGTTGTGCTCACAGCGTTTTTAGTTTTTGCTGTTGGTGTTTTATCAATATTCTTAATTGGTATGGAATTTATGCCTGCATCAGATGAAGGTACCTTCTCCGTTAGTGTTGAACTAGAACCAGGAGCAAAGATTGATGATACAGCAGAAGCAATGAATACAATTGTTGAAAGAATTATTGAGATTGAGGCAATTGATTTTGTATCAACATCTACATCAGGTAATATGTTTTTATCTTCAGGGACTAATTCGGGTACGATAAATGGTGTATTGATTCCGATGGATCAAAGAGAAAGCGTTTTTGATATTGTTGAGGAAGTAGAAGATAAAATAAAAGGAATACCAGGTGTTATTACCCAAGTAACGGCAACTAGTTCTATGGGAATGATGACAGGTGGCGCAGGTGCAATTGCCATTGAAATAAAAGGTAGTGACCTTGACACTCTTAAAATATTAAGTGATAATATTGCAGAAGCGGCAAAAAGTGTTCAAGGAACAAAAAATGTTAACGTATCTGTAGATGATCCAATACCACAATATGAGATATCATTACGAAGAAATGATGCGGCAAGATATGGTTTAACTACTGCGCAAATATCTTCAGCTGTAAAAGCAATGTTAGATGGTAGAACCGCAACAAGATACAAGCTTGACGGTGTAGAATTAGATGTTGTTATTGAAGGAGATGCAAGGTATGAAGAGAGTATTGAAAATCTTAAACAACTTAAGATACAATCTCCGACGGGTGCGCTTATTCCTCTTGAAGTGGTTGCTGATATCACAACAGAAACAGGTGCGATAGCAATTAATAGAATTAATCAATCAAGGTATGTTACAGTTTCATCAGATGTTAGCGGAAGAGATCTTGCAGCAGTAGTAGCTGATATAGAAGCAAAAGTTGAAAAAATGGATATACCACGTGGTTATATAATAACTTTTGGTGGACAAAATCAAGATATGGTCGAATCATTTTCTGATCTTGGATTAGCACTGATTTTAGCTGTTATGTTGGTATATATGATTATTGCAGCCCAGTTTGAATCCTTATTATTACCGTTTATTATCATGATGACTACTCCGCTTGCATTGTCAGGAGGATTGATAGGGTTATTTTTAACAAATAGGACACTAAATATTACTTCTATCATTGGATTTATTATGCTATCAGGTATCGTTGTAAACAATGCGATTGTGTTGATTGATTATATTAAAACAAGAAGGCGCGAGTATAACGAGGATCGTGAAACAGCAATTTTAAATGCAGGTCCAATTCGTTTAAGACCTATACTAATGACTTCGTTAACAACTATCCTTGGATTAATTCCATTATCGCTTGGTATAGGTGAAGGAGCAGAAATTCAAGCTTCAATGGGTACAGTTGTAATTGCAGGATTACTATTATCTTCATTGCTAACATTAGTATTTATACCAGTTTTATATACAATATTTGACAATATAAGTGAAAAGTCACGTGAAAAACGAGAAGTACGTCATATAAGAAAAATTGAGAAACATAAAGTGCAATAAATGATTAAG
>JAOZKH010000156.1 GCA_029935405.1 Vallitaleaceae bacterium
ACATGTGGAGACTATTGTAGCACTACAAAGAAAATCTATATAGAAATCGTTGAATTTACGTACTTTGTGAAGTTTTGGAGCTTTGCTATTAATGATGACAATTCGAGAGAAAAACGTCAGATTGATAGAATCAGAGTTTCAGCAGGTATTAACCTGGACTACGGGTACACAAAACAATTTATGGATAAAAATAAAAATAATGATGATTAAATTATTAGGGATGCTTAGAAATTAAGTGTCCCTTTTCCACGTTAAAAATAAGGAGGAAGTATAATGGCAGAGGTAATAACAGTAGCAAATCATAAGGGTGGGTGTGCTAAAACAGTAACTACATTGAACTTAGGTTATGCACTAAAAGAACAAGGTTATAAGGTGGTTTTGGTGGATCTAGATTCACAAGCTAATCTCACAACATGTTTTGGAATTGAAAATCCAAATAGCATTGAAACGAATATTGCTCATTTGATGATTGCAAAGATTGATGAAGAACAATTACCAAATAAAGAGAAGTATATTATTTCAAAAGATGGTCTTGATTTAATACCATCAAGTATTTATCTATCAGTGGTTGATGCGAATTTAAGACTAGAGATGGGAAGTGAACGAATATTAGATGAAATACTTGAACCATTAAGAACAGAATATGATTATATTATTGTAGACACTCCACCTTCTCTTGGTTCTTTAACAATTAATGCTCTAAGTGCGGCTGATAGTGTGATTATTACAGTTAATCCTCAATTGCTAGCTATGATGGGATTACAAGATTTTTTAAAGACAACAAAGAAGATACAAAAACGAATTAATCAAAAGTTAAGCATTAGGGGTATTTTATTAACAATGTGTGATACGAGAACAAATTTATCAAAGGTAATAACGGAACAAGTAAAGGAAGCATATAATGGCGTGATTAAAATATATGAGACACATATACCAATGACGGTTAAGGTTGGTGAATCGGTTTATTATGGACAAAGTATTTCTGAATATTGTCCTGATTCAAAAGCAGGAATAGCCTACAGTAAATTTGCAAAGGAGCTGGTTGGCAATGAAGAAAAATAGCCCAAGAAGAAAGATTGTTGATGCCATTGATTTTCTAACAGATAGTTCTTTTGAGCAACAAGTAATAGATGTAACAATTGATAAGATAAGTGAATTTACAGATCATCCATTTCATCTTTATGAAGGTAAAAGACTTGAAGATATGATTGGAAGTATAAAGGCAAATGGTGTACTAACACCAGTAATAGTAAGAAATATGGGAAACGGAAATTATCAAATGCTTGCCGGCCATAATCGAATGAATGCAAGTAAGATGGCAGGATTAGATACTGTACCGGCAGTTATTAAAGAAAATATCACAGATGAAGAAGCATATATTTATGTTATAGAAACTAATTTGATGCAACGTTCATTTAATGACATGTATCCATCAGAAAAAGCAGTTGTTTTAGAAATGAGATACAGGATGATTACCAATCAAGGAAGAAGAACAGATATCGTTAATGAATTACAGTCTCTTGAAGTTGGGGAGTTGATAAAAGAAGACAGAGTTACTGATAGCAGAGGAAGAATTGGTAAAGAGTATGGATTATCAGGTAGAACGATTGCAAGATTGTTGCGTTTAAATAATTTAATTGAAGAGTTAAAACTGGCAGTTGATAATGAAAACATCGCATTGATGACTGGCGTTGAACTATCTTACATTTCAAAAGATTTACAGAATCATTTGTATAATGAATGTGAAGAAATTGGAATCAAGCTAAGTTTAAAAGATGCGAAGAATCTAAAGGAAATATATAACGATAATGAACTTAGTGAAACTGAAATCACTAAATATTTATTCAGCATTGAAAAAGCAAAAATTAACGCTAGAACACATAAAAGTATTAGTGTATCAAATGAAATTATTGATAAGTATTTTGATGAAAGTGTTAGTAAAAAGGAAGTTGAGTCTATTGTAGAAAAAGCTTTAGAAGAATACTTTAAAGATAGATAGGAGTTAATACAAATGGAAAAATTGAACTTAGATTACTATTATGGAAATGAATCTGAACAGTTTTCGTTTTTTAGAATTCCTAAAGTATTATTTACAAATGATTGTTTTAAGGACTTATCAGTGGAAGCAAAAGTTCTATACGGCATGCTATTAGACCGTATGGGGCTTTCACGTATAAATGGATGGGTAGACGTTAACAATCGAGTTTATATTATTTATTCAATAAATGAAATACAGCAAAATATGAATTGTGCTAAACAAAAGGCCGTTAAACTAATGGCTGAACTAGATAGCACTAAAGGAATTGGTCTAATTGAAAAGAAGCGACAAGGATTAGGAAAGCCTAACCTTATTTATGTGAAGAATTTTATTATAACTAAAGATATGGAAATACATAAAGATGAGGAAAATACATTATTAGGTAAATTATCAAACTTCAAGAAGTGTGAAAATCAAACTCCAGAAGTATTACAATCAAATCTTAAGAAGTGTGAAAATCAAACTTCTAGAATAATGAATAACACAACTCAAGAAGTTCCAAAATCAAAACGTAATAATACTAATAATAATTATACTGAATTAAATGATATTGAATCTAATCATATCTATCCAAGCAATCCTGTGAAAGAGGGAAGTAATAGCAATGAAGATGGATTAGATAAAATATATAAAAGAGATTACTATTTTGAAATAATTAATAGAAATATTGATTACGATGCGTTGACTGCTAGATTAATTAGCACAGAAAATATAGAGAACATGGTTAATGTTATGGTTGATATTTGCTCTCTACCAGAGGATGCAATGGTAAGAGTAAATGGTGTTTCTCTATCTGCAGATATTGTGCGAAAAAGATTTCTAGAAATTGAGTGTGCGCATATTGAGTATGTTAATAGAGCTCTTGAAGAAAATCCCACAAGCGTAAGGAACATAAGAAATTACTTGATTACGACTTTATTTAATGCACCAACAACCATTGATCAATATTATAGATCTAAAGTTAATCATGATATGAGGGGGAGATAAAAGTAGTACTAAATTGAAAATAGGAGGTAAAAAGTGCAAGAACAAATTAATGAAAAAACAATTGCATTACAGGTAAAAGCAAGTAAATTAACTGCTACAGAACTTAAAAAGATTATTGCAATGTATTTAAGGTATAGAAAGCAAAAAAGGTTAGTTAAAAAAGGTAATATATCCAAAAACCCTGGGAAGAAAACAACTATTGATAAACTAACTAAAAAATATGATGGACTTAAATCAATAGAAATTACTAAAAATAATATCAAGAATTTTGAAAAAGTAGCAAAAAAATTTAATATTGAATATGCATTAAAAAAAGACAATACTACTAATCCACCAATTTATTTTGTTTTCTTTAAAGGAAAAGATCTTGATATCATAGATTTTGCGTTTAAAGAATATTTAAAGAGTAGCTTAAATCAATCCAATGAAACTAGACCATCAGTTATTAAAGCATTGAAGAAAATGATGGGAATGGCTAAGTCTGTTAACAAGAATAAAGTTAATAAAAAGGAAAAGGAGCAAAGCCTGTGATATTTCAAGAAATATATCGTGATCTAAAAGGTTTTTGTTCTGAAATTATCAACAGTATTCAATCAGTAAATAAGAAAAAAGTACTAATTAAAAGTTTGCCATATTTGCTTGTGTTTTATGTGTTTAACCAGTTATCAGAAGTGTATAGACAAATAGATGAAACTAATATAATAACCAAATTCTCACAATTAATGATAGATTTAAAGTATATATTTGCAACACCAGTCATTAGTTTTAATAGTAAAGATCTGGTAGTTGGATTAGTGGGAAGTGTAGGAGTTTATGTAGCAGTATATATCAAAAGCAAAAATGCAAAGAAGTATCGAAAAGGTATCGAATATGGTTCTGCAAGATGGGGAAATGGTAAAGATATTAAACCGTATATAGAGCCAATATTTGAAAGTAATATTATACTAACAGAATCAGAAAGATTGATGATGAATAGTAGACCAAAAAGTATTAAGTATGCAAGAAATAAAAACGTACTAGTGGTTGGTGGATCAGGTTCAGGAAAGACAAGATTTTATGTTAAACCTAATTTGATGCAGATGCATTCTAGTTATGTTGTGACAGATCCAAAAGGAACTGTGTTGGTTGAGTGTGGTAAATTACTAGCCAGAGGGCGTGCGAAAAAAACTGATGATGGAAAACTAATGACGGATATTAAAGGCAAAATCGTTTATGAACCGTATCGAATAAAAATACTTAATACGATTAACTTTAAAAAATCTATGCATTACAATCCTTTTGCATACATACGTTCCGAAAAAGATATTTTGAAATTAGTGAATACAATTATAGCTAATACAAAAGGTTCAGGAGAAAAAACTAGTGAAGATTTTTGGGTAAAAGCTGAAAGACTCTATTATACAGCGCTAATTGGATATATATATTATAAAGCTCCAAAAAGCGAACAAAATTTTACCACGTTACTAGAAATGATTAATGCAAGTGAAACAAGAGAAGATGATGAAAGTTTTAAAAATCCAGTTGATTTACTATTTGATTCATTAGAGAGAGAAGATCCAGAACACTTTGCTCTAAGACAATATAAGAAATATAAACTAGCCGCAGGTAAAACAGCTAAATCAATACTAATTAGTTGTGGAGCAAGATTAGCACCATTTGATATACAAGAATTAAGAAAGATAATGGAATATGATGAATTAGAACTGGACACGATAGGAGATGAATTAACAGCACTATTTGTTATTATCTCTGATACAGATGATACTTTTAACTTTGTAGTTGCGATGATGTATACGCAGCTTTTTAATTTGCTCTGTGACAAGGCAGATGACGTATATAACGGTAGATTACCTATACATGTAAGGTTATTATTAGACGAATTTGCAAATATTGGTCAGATACCAAATTTTGAAAAGTTAATTGCAACTATCCGTTCAAGGGAAATTTCAGCAAGCATTATTTTGCAAACTCAAAGCCAATTAAAAGCGATTTATAAAGACCATACAGATACAATTATTGGTAATTGTGATACAACACTTTTCCTTGGAGGAAAAGAAAAAACAACGCTAAAGGAGATTTCAGAAAGCTTAGGCAAGGAAACCATTGATTTGTTCAATAACTCTGAGAATAGAGGGCGAGATCG
>JAOZKH010000157.1:0-4527 GCA_029935405.1 Vallitaleaceae bacterium
TCCCATATCGTCTAATATGCCTCCTTGATAGAGTAACTTCGTTTTTTCTTCACTTGTTTTTGGGTCTAGTGTTCCTTGTATATAAGACAAGTAATACATTAATAATTTTACCAAATCTGTTCCCTCATCTAGTCCATGAGGATCTTTTGTAACTAATGCTGCAACTACTGGTAAAAGTACATGTTCTTCAGATTGTTCAATAAGGTATAAGATATCACTTATTTGAGCAATCAAGTTTTTTAGATACGAAATATTTTGGCGATATAAGTTTATGATGCATTTGTAGCTGCCTGACTTTTTATTCTCAAAAGACCAGAGCACCCATTCACCTATTCTAAGGTCGCGAGTCATTTCCATCACATACTTTATAAACGCCATTTCCATGTCTTCTTCTACCTTATTGTGCTCAATCCGTGTTTCCAAAGATTTACCTGTATAGGCTTCAAGTATATCTGGTAAAGTTACCCCTTCAAACCGAGTACCCATAAATGCAGACTCGAATTTCTTCAATGAAATGGACACCTGTTTAAAATCAGAAAAGTCCTTTTTAAATAAACCTCTTAGGAAACTTTTTTCAGCTACTGTTGGTTTTATTAACTTAAAGCTCCCTCCAACGTTAGAAACAGAAATATAACGTTGGAGAATTCCTTCCATAATTCTATTTATACCTTCTTGATTTTTCAAATAAGCGCTACACGCTTTATTTAAATCATCCACCTCACACACCTTCTTCTGTCACTAATTTGCGTACAAGTCCATTCCATTGATACCTGATAGTCGTCACAAAAGTAACATTTAATGGACGAATTAGTTCATAAATAGATAAGGCAGGAACAGTCTCATAGTCGCCAAAAAGTACTTGGGAATTGGCTATAAAGCTTAACTTAAGTTCTACAAGCAATTTAAACATATCCTTAATATTTTTATCATCTACACCAGCGAAAGCTTCATCTAACGAAATCACCTTAGGACAATCGCTACGACCTCCTTGGTATTTTGCGTATACAGCTGAAAAAAGAGGTACATACATAGCCATTGCTTTTTCCCCTCCACTAAATGTACCAAAAGCATTGTTAGTTAATTCTTTCTTCACTTCCCCTACTTTTATGAAGTGCAATTGGAACTCAAACCATTCACGATAATCTAAAATTTCTTTCATAATTGTTAAAAAACTACGTTGTTCTAACTCGTCTCCTGAACGATTTTTAGATTCTTGGATTTTAGATCTAAAATGAGCAATAAGTCTTTCTCTATGTGCAGAGGTTAAAAGACCTTGGTCCATTTTCAAAATTCCAACTAGCTCTTTAGTACCTAGTTGATCTTCATTTTCTGCTTTTTTAGTCAGCCATTTCAAGCTAAAACTTAATCCACTTGAGGTATTCATCCCCTCCATTAAAGTATTAATTTTTTTTACCCATTTTTCACTATGGTAAATCTTACTGCTAATTTTACGACTAATAGATTTTATTAATATATCCTCAAAAAGTTCTCGATCTTGTTCATCTAATAATGCACCATTTTCTCGAATTTGTTCTTCAATAATATTAAAAAGCTCATAAAATTTAACTTCTTTACCTGATACTTTTGCAACAATATCCATACGTTGAAGTTGATAGCTAAGTTCTTGTTGATTTGATATATCATAGGTACTATCATCTGTGCTATTATGCTCTAGATTATAGGATTCTTTAAATAAATCAATCCTTTTTAAGTTGTATTCCAGCAGTTCTCCACCTTCTCGTTGCAGCCTTTCTTGAAGTTCATCTCGTCGTTCTAACAATTGCTTTTTTTCTTCTAAGATGGTTCCATAGGTTTTAAGCATTTTAAGTGCTAGTTTATGGTTAATCAACACTTCCTCTTTAACTAATAGTTCTTCTTTAACCACATAGTTTAACTTAAATTCCTCGCCAAAGGCTTGTTCATATATTTGGCCAATCCTTTGAACTTTTTGAAATTCATGAGTTACTTGTTCAAAAGCTTTTTCATCTGTTGTTAAATTAGATTTTATACGCTCATGTTCACGAATCGTATTCTTATTCTCTCCTGGAATCTCTTTCAACCGGCTTATATAAGCATCAAGTTGAGCAATTATTTCCTGATAATCCGATAAAGATAGTTCATGATTAATTGCCTCAATTCTTGTTCTTGCATGAATAATATTTTTTTCCAAACGATGCACATCATCAGACGCATCCTCAATACTGCTTAAAATATTGTTGTACTGCTCACTTAAGCTTTCTAAGGATGCTGAACTATGGTAAATATCTTTATCTTTAAGTTTCAGTCCTTGAAGCTCTAAATGGTAACTATCTAACTCTTCTATTGCCTGCTCAAAAACGTCGCTTTTATGTGGTAATTGTAACCTTATTGTTTTTTCTTGTACGGTTATTCTTTGATTTTTTAATTCTTTGTAAATCTTTTCAGAATCTTGCTCTGCAAATTCAACTAAACCTTCCAATCGTTTATACTCAGCCAAAGCACTTTGAAGGTCGTTACTCGCTTCTGTCAAATCCTCCGTCTTTGGGAACAAACCAAGTTCCTTTGTTGATTGCTGAACTAAATCTATTTGAATTTCAATTTCTTGTTGTAGCTTTCCAATTTCATCCTTTAGTATCAACATTGAAGCGCTTAATTCATCCATAAGTTGTTGTTTATAACGTTTTCTAGCTTGTACTCCAATGAACTTAGCCTCATAGTTTCTTGAAATATGTCCTTGAATAATGCCCATTCCATAAGAACCTTTTTCAGTGATATAAAACTTGCTTAAATCTTGATCCAAAAAAATACTTTTAAGAACATCATCAATAACCATAGCTGAAATTTTTTCAGAATAATCATCTGGCTTCATATACTGTGACAAATTAAAACTAAGCATTTCAGGCTGAGCAAAAATATATTTATCTGCCATGCCTATGTCCATTTCCAGTACTTTTTCCTTAAATTTAGGTGGTACAACTAAAGCATCTAGTATCCCTAAATCAAGTAACGCTTCTTCTATATGACCCTTTAACACTGCATCTACATTAGCATCAAAATCGATAGCTTTATATAAAGGAATAAAGGGAATTTTAGCATCTTCTAATCGCTCCCTGTTACGTAAAATCTTATCTTCCCTTATAGGTTCTGGATCTTTTTGAGTTCTTAATACTTCAAGAGATATCTGCTTATCCTGCCACTGTTTTTTTATCAATTCTTGTGAACTTTTTAAGGTACTTAAGTGTTGATTTAAGTTTGTCGAAACAGTGTTGTATACATCTCGAACCGGAGCAATGATTTGATCATAGTAAATGCCATCACCAAATTTATAAGCACTTTCTGCACTTTTACTTAGCACATCTCTAGGGATTTTTAATACCTGGTTTTCTTCTTGCCATCGAAACATTTTTTCAATAAATTCTGCTTTTATTTCATTAAATAAACGCTCCATTTCCTTAACATCTTTTGCCTTTATTTCTTTTTCTTTATTCGTATTATCTAGATCTTTGAGCGCATCATCGTACTTTCTTTTTAAACCTTCAAGTTTGATAATTGCTATATTTCCAGCTTTTAATAGCCCTTTATACTCATTTAATTGGTGATCTAAAAACGTAAAGTTATAGCCGCCTTTCGAGCTGGTAAATTCTGCTTCAAAAAATGTATGTTCATCAAAAGAACAGTCATCACTTAAGCTTTTCATTTGCTCCAAAATATCTACAATTTCCTCTTGATAGCACGATAACTGAGTCTTTTTATCCCGGATGTTTTTATCTAATTGTCGTTCTAATCCTTTATGATCATCTAATTGCTTTTCTTTCTTTTCAAGTTGAGCTCCTTGAAGCAGAAGACTATCTTCTTCTTTTCTTTTTTCTTCTGCTAATTTACTCAAGTCATGCTGTTTAAGACTTTCAACCTTTAGTTTGACCTGTACCTCTTCTATTTCTAACTGTTCTAAGTATAAGGTCAGTTCATCAAATCGTTTTTTCTGTTTAACAGATTTTTGCTCATATTCTTTAAGTTGTCGCTTTAAAGCCTTTTCTTGCTCATAACTTTTATTAAATAGTTGAGCTTTATGAGCTAGCACAAACATATTGTACTTGCTATAGGCTCCATCAATTTTTTGCAGCGATTTTTTTGCAGCTTGAAGAGCATCCACTTTTGTTTTGATTTCATCCATATTTTCTATAGCTTCTGACATAGGTCTAAGATCGTCATCATTTAATGTAATCAAAGAATTTTGCATAATTTCATACATCGTTGTTGGTTTAAATTCTTTTGATAGCTTTGGACTTCTAATTTGTATGAGTAGTTCAATTAATTCATCAAAATCACTCAGATCTTCATATCCAAATAAATGCTCATTAACTGCGGTTTTATACTCTTTTTGTCTGCTAAATACCTGTCCACCTTGACCAATTTTATTCTCTAATTCTTTTTGCGTAAGTGGAATTTTTTCTCCTAAATCTTTATAAAGAGACAAGTCGAACTGATGTCCCACACGGCGATTGTCTAGTAAAATAAAATACCAAGTCTGCATCGGCTTATTTTTCA
>JAOZKH010000157.1:4537-5141 GCA_029935405.1 Vallitaleaceae bacterium
TCCCATACCAATGGTTCAATAACGACCAGCTTCTTTTTTTGCAAATTCTAAAAATAAATAGCCAACTCTTTCATCTAAGTCCAATCCGTCACTTAGTAAGTAGCTATCCATTTTTCTAGCTCTCGAACCAAAGGGGTCTAAGCGTTCAGGACTTCTATTGCCATCAAAAAGCAAGGGAACTAAACTTTGCATGGTTACAGACTTACCTGAGCCATTTGCACCACGGAGTAAGAGTCTTCCTTCATCAAATATAAATTCATCGTCGTCATAATACCAAAAATTAATAACTCCTGCTCTATTAATCTGCCATTGTTCCAACATAACTTAATCCTTCTTTCTTTTTAAGATATTCTTTCGGATAACTACCCGCCATCTTGCCAACAGCAGGATTAAGCTTTATTTCATTTTGTTTAGGCAAAGGGGTTAGCATACCAAAACCAGTCATTATAGTCATAACTCTATCCTTTAACTTATCAAAAGAAATTTCTCTATACTCTTTAATCCAACCTTCTCTATTATGCTTAATATTTGTTTTTATTAGCTCATCCCATCGCACTTCAGATAAAATAATAGCATCATCATGGCTTCGGTGTAGTGTCCCTTA
>JAOZKH010000040.1 GCA_029935405.1 Vallitaleaceae bacterium
GATGATGCAGAGGATGATGCAGAGGATGAGCAAAGTGATGGAGATGGGATTGAAAGAGATATAGTTATTCCTGATGATATAGTATGGCCAGAAGATTATCCAGAAGATATATTACCTATTTATCCAACAGGTAATACAGAAGCTGCAGGTGTTGATGATATGGGTTCTCAGATAACAGTGGGTATTATGACTGAAGACAATATTAAAGGTGTTGTTGAGTTTTATGATGACCTATTACAGGATGCCTTAGATTATTCTAAGATAAATATGGAACCTACATACATGATTTCAGGAACTATTGATGATATTAATATTCAAGTCATGGTTATGGAAAATGGTGAACATACAGGAGAAGATTTAAGATTTAAAACAGTTATTGCAATAACATACTAGTAATTTGTTATTGTGAAATAATTCAAACCGTGGTATACTATTAACAGGCGCATGAGAGCTTCTCTCGTTGCGCCATTGTTTTTTTTATGACTTTTGAATACAATTATTTTTGCATGTTATTATGTATGTATTAGAAAGGTGGTGAAATTATGAAAAGAATACTTATAGTAGATGAAATAGTTGAAAACATGAGTGAGTTATACGAATTATTAGCACCTATTTATGACATAACTTTAAGCTTAAGCAGTTTAGAAGCACTAATACTAATCCGAAATGAACAATATGATTTGATAATGATGGACATGATGATGCCAGAAATGGATGGTTTTGAATTGTTGTCAGAAGTGAGAAAGTTAGATAATTACAAATTCATTCCAATACTAATAGCTAGTCAAATCTTACTTGAAGAAGAAATTAATAAAGGTTTCTTCTTAGGCGCAAATGAATTTGTTACAAAACCATACCATAAACAGTTATTACTCAGAAGAATAAAGGATCAACTTGATTTAGCGAGCGGTGAAGCAACTAGAAAAATATCGACTGAAGATGTTGCTGAAAACACAATTCAAAATATGTATAGAATGATGGAAAATCTTTGTGAAGTCATTGAAAGCAAAGATTATAATTCAGGGGTACATATTATGAGATCAGGACATTATTATAAATTATTAATAAATGAATTAATGAGAGATAGACATGTCAAGAGTCATTTTAGAGATATTGATATAGAAGAATTAGTTATGGCATCTAAAATGCACGATATTGGTAAAATTGCAACACCTGACAATATTTTGAATAAACCAGGCAATCTTACAAAATTTGAGTTTGAAACAATGAAAAATCATGCATATAATGGTTATCATATTTTGAAACGAATGTCTGAAAGACTAGAGAATAAAGAGATGATTCGTTATGGTGAGCAAATTGCATTAGCACACCATGAAAAGTGGAATGGAAAAGGATATCCACGACATCTAAAACATGAAGAAATTCCATTGGTTGCTAGAATAATGTCAGTTGTAGATGTATATGATGCTCTTACATCAGATAGAATTTACAAAAAAGCTGTATCTCACGAACAAGCAATCAATATTATTAAAAAGGAAAGCGGAGAATCTTTTGATCCTAAAATTGTTGAAGCATTTGAAAAATCAAGTGATAAGTTCTTAAATACCTATAATATATACAAAGAATTAGAAGAAAGCAAGGAATTAGAAGATCAGAATTTTATACCAAAAACTACTAAAGAAATATTGCTTATTGAAGAAAATCCAATTAATCGTGAAGTTATGGGTAGCCAACTATGTCAACGAGGATTTAATGTTACGTATTCAGCAGGTGGCATGGATGCAATTATGATGCTAAAGAATAAAGATACTAAATTCGCATGTGTTTTAACAGATATTAAGATGTCTGATTTTGATGCTAATGATTTCATTCAGTTAATTAGGAAAATAGATAATGATATAGTAGTTTTCTGTATTACAAATGACGATTATCCTTTGAATTCTAAAAGAGCTGAAGAACTTGGTTTTGATGGTTGTTTTTTAAAGCCACTAGATTGTGAATTACTTTTGTATAGGTTTAATCATATTGATAAAGAAAAACACCAAGATAAGATCAAAGTTAAATCGTGATTATATTTTATTCGGAAAAGTGTAGGCACATACCTGCACTTTCTTCTTATGTTTAATCACAAATAGCACTTCTCTTAAATACAATAAAAGGAGTAAATGTGAAAATAATGAAAACATTGACTAATCAGGATCAAATAGATGATTTGATTAATAACAATTTCATAACGGTAATTGTATTTGCTACAAGAACATGTAATGTTTGTAAACCATTAAAGCAAAAATTATCGCAAGTATTAAAGAAGCATGATAAAGTTGCGTTAGGGGAAATCTACATTGATGAAGTTGTAGAATCAAAAGGTAGATTTCAGGTATTTACAGTACCTATTACACTTGTATTTGTAGATGGAAAGGAATCAAAAAGATATTCTGCAGCTATGAATATTATAGAAGTTGAGCAAATAATCAATAGATATGAAAATCTATTGTATGAATAAGGAGTAATATGAAAGAATTTTTGACAGATAGTGATAAGGAAAACTTTAGCAGTAATAACTATAAGATTAATTTTAATCAGATAATTATTATAGTTATTGTTTTGACATTAGCAATTCAACCGTTTTTCATGGATAGAGATAATCCTAACAATGGATTCATGATAGCGGTTATGATAGTTACAGTTTTGGCTTTTTCAGGAATTATTGTAGGAGCAGTCGTGTTAGCACGAAAAAAGCTAGTAACCGGGCACTTTGTTATTCCACAGAAAATATTAGATTCAGTGATTAAGGAGAAAAGAGAAGTCAACTATGCTCCTTGTGAGTATTTAGGTGACAACTATGATGTTGTTAAAGGAGTATTAATTTTTGATAACATTAAATTTGAATTTCACGGTTCTAATATTAAAATCGAAAAAACGTTTTGTGACATTCAATCTCTTAAATATGAAACGGTAAAAGTAAAAGGTATTAGCAATATTGTTAAGAACATACCTAAACGTTTATATTTACAATTTGAAGATGTAGAATTAGTGTTTGTAATACCAGAGGGACAAAAGTTTGTGAATTACATTGATGAATTAGATTAATTTAGATTAATCAATAGAATAATTTTCATTTGCTTTCCTGTACCATAAAATAAAACCGCACTTAACTAAGTGCGGTTGATTTGTCTATAAGGTTTTGTTTATCTGAAGGTGACAATAATTTTTCTATTACAAATGAGCCAATTAGGAACATAGATAACATACTAATTAAATGAATAATAGTGAAGTCAATACCTAGTGACGACATCTCGAATAGTAATAAAGGTATTTTGGCTACGGTCCATGTACTTAGGAAAAATATTACATAGGCTGTTCTAGCGCCCTTTTTAAGTAATATGGCTGCGACGGGAAAAGCAGCATATAATGGACCGGCTGCCATTGAACCTAATAAAAAGGCAAAGAATAGGCCTCTTAATCCTGATCGTTCACCCATATATTTGATCATAACTTCCTTAGGAACCCAGACGTCTAATAAACCAATTAATATGAAAATTGGGGGAATTACACCCATCATAGTAATAATGTTATCCCAAGATATTTGTAAGATAGATTTACCATAATTAATATTACTAATTGTCAAAACAAGTGTAATAATTAGTAGTATAAAAGTTGCTTTATGTTTCATAATAAATTTCATCTAAATCACCATCCCAATAATAAATGTGAAAACCAATGAAGCAATAAAAGCCATAGAGTTTCTCATAATTGTAAGTTTTTTATCAAAATATTGTAATTCGACACTTAAACTAGAAATACCAACAGCCATCAATGTAGCAACTAATGCAGCTACCTGCATATATCCTGCACCTGCATCTAGTAAACTAGAGCCTAGAGAAAAAGTGACAAATCCAGGCATAAAAATCACAGATCCTAAAAGCATGCTAATAAATACACCGAGTGAACCAGATTTAGCCCCAATTAATTGACTGATAATATCAGGTGAAACGATTGTTAATAGTATACCTACAAATAATAGCATGGGTATTAATGCTGGTATAAGTTTCATAAACGATTTGTAAGCTTTTTTCAAAGCGAGTTTAGTCTTTTTCTTATCTCTTAAATAAGACGCAAGAACTAATATTATTGATAAAGTATAAAATATAATTGTTGTCATAAGCGTTATCCTTTCAGTGTTATATTCAAATAATATGATATAGTAATTATCGGCATATGTCAACAATTAATTTCAAATAGGATAACTAGGTCTTAAAGACTATTGAGACCCGCCTTGAAACCTACTATAATTATAAGTACAATTTCATATGTTGTATGAAAAAGGCAAGTTTGTTGAAAGATAAACACGCAAAACTGCAGATCTAAGGCAAAAGCTAAGATGGCTGAGTTACCATTTACACAGTTAAGTGTCTCTTTTCTATATTTAGAATTAGAGATTTTTTGTTTTTATTTGAAGATACAAGACAAATAGGGATACTTAGAAAGGAGATTGTATGAAAAGATTTTTGTTCGTGTTAACAATTTTTATTGTTTCATTTGGTTTTAATGTGGCAGTAGCTACTGAAAATGAGGTTATCATTGACGATAATATTTTATTAGTAGAATCAACGTTTATAATTGGAACATAATAATCATTTTGCAATCAATAAATGATATAAATTAGTAAGTATGAAGAGCGATAGTTCTAAGTACTTGCTTTTTTTATTCTAATCAAGAAAGTGCTATGATCTATTATTTCTTGAAGTATATAAAAAAACTATACAGACTTTCATTCCCCTTGTATTTGTAGTAGAATAAGAGAAGAGTAGACACTTTGAAATAGTAATAATGAAATTTTTAGTAAATAAGTGTTAGGAGAAAAAATGTTAGAGATTAAACAATTAAGAGATTACATGAAAGCTAATTTTAATGCCTGGGACGGAGCAAAATCAGATCAAGAGATGAAACTTCCACAACCAAGTTTGATTAAACCTCCAGAAGGTGGATTTATGATTGAACTACCAGACCCAAAAGGTATTGTGACGAATGAAAAAAACCTTTTCGAAATAATAGTTGATAGAAAAAGTATAAGAAAATATTCTGATGACTCAATATCATTATTAGAGCTTTCTTATTTGTTGTATACAACTCAAGGAGTAAAGCATGTTGATAAGAATAATCGACGTACATATAGAACAGTACCATCAGGAGGCGCTAGACATCCATTTGTCACCTATTTATCTATACAAAAGGTGGATGGAATTGATAAAGGAGTATATCGTTATCATCCATTGACTCACCAGTTAGAGTTTTTATTTTATGATGAAGATTATGTCAATAAAGTAACTGATGCGACTTTAGGACAAAGCTTTGTTATTAAATGTCCAGTTACATTTATATGGAGTTGCATACCATATCGTGGGGAATGGAGATATCATGTTTCAGCTCACAAAACTATGTTACTTGATGCGGGACATTTATGCCAAAATTTATATATTAGCAGCGAAGGAATTGACTGCGGTACATGTGCAATTGCAGCATATGATCAAAAACTAATAGATGAATTTTTAAAACTTGATGGTGAAGATGAATTTGTAGTTTATCTAGCACCAGTTGGTAAAAAAATTAAGAAATAATATAATAATTTTATGGAGGGCATTAATGAGGAATGAAGGACATAATAAGAAATTACTCAGTAGATTTGTAGTTATTACATATATATTAATGATTGCAGTTAATATTTTGGCAGAGGTTTTACCTTTAAACAATATAAATACAGGAGAAATTGCAGATAAATATAAAAACTTATTTACACCAGTTGAATACACTTTTCTAATATGGTTTGTGATTTATATACTTCTTGGAATATATACAATGTATCAATTTAATTTTAACTTAAGAAGACCTGATAATAATGACCGTGTTGTTCGTAGAGTGAATTTTTACTTTGTTTTAGTAAATATATTTAATATATTATGGGTTTTTGCATTGCATTATGATTTAATACTTGTTTCTTTAATAGTAATGATATTAATATTGACAACACTTATTTTTATTAGAGTTACTATTAGTAACAGAAGTTCATTAACAGTTAGAGAAAGAAATTCAATTCAAATACCATTTAGTATATTCTATGGATGGATATTATTTACATTTATTGGAAATGTTATTACCTACTTGATTTTAAACAATTTTTTACCTAAGACACAAAGTGAAAGTGGAATTATAGTTGTGTTAATTGTAGTAGGTTTAATTGCAATAGTTTTCAGTATGTTTTCCTTTAAGGATATTGTAGTCGGCATTGTTTTTATATGGGCATATGGCGGTATAATGTATAGACATGTTAGCAGTGAATACTTTGCAGGCGTACATAATGATATTATTATTACATGTGGAATATCAATAGTATTAATTGTTTTAGTGATGATATTTGTTGCAATTGGGAATAGGAGACGTAGACGAAGATAAATTTGTTAGGAGGATTGTTATGGGATTTTATCAAGATATAAGTTTTTATTATGAT
Source organism: Vallitaleaceae bacterium (assembly GCA_029935405.1). Classification (GTDB taxonomy): domain Bacteria; phylum Bacillota; class Clostridia; order Lachnospirales; family Vallitaleaceae; genus UBA1351. The sequence continues at coordinate 6,467 of JAOZKH010000040.1, forward strand.
AGTATTTTTCCATTTAAGCAAAATACATTTCACTTTTTATTGGATTGTTATGAGTCTGTAAATGAAAAGAAAGAGTGTAAAGGGAAAATTTTGGATGTGGCCTGTGGAAGTGGAAATTATGCTATTACATTTGCAGGTTATTGCTTGGAAGTAACTGGTAATGATTTAGATCAATTTATGATTAATCAAGCTATTACGAAGAACCGATATAATAATGTTTCGTTTTCTAGTTTAAATATGCTTGAAATTGATAAAAGTAATATCGCGAAGGGCAGTTTAGACTTTGCTTATTGTATTGGAAATTCTATTGTTCATCTTGATAATACTAAAGAAATGGAAAGTTTTATACAAAAAGTATATCAATTATTATCTGACGGTGGATGCTTTGTTGTACAAATAGTTAACTATGATAGAATATTAAGTCAAGGGATTACATCTTTGCCAACAATAGAAAATCAAGAAGATGGTGTTGTTTTCATACGAGATTACATACATCATATAGATAAAATAGAATTTAAAACTACATTAATAATTGATTCGGATCATATGGAAGAAGAATATAGACAAAGTGTTATGTTATATCCTTTAAAATCAAAGAATCTAAAATCTTTATTTGTAAACAGTGGATTTACAAAAATTGAAATGTTTGGGAACTTTAATAAAGAGCCTTACAGTGAAGATATAAGTTATGGGCTTATTATAAAAGGATATAAGGAATTGGCTGTATAAAAGGAATTTTTTAGAAAAAGTCGAATTATATAATAGATGGGAAATCAACCTATCAACAACAATTAACAAATATCTGCTGTTTGTATTAAAACTTTATGGTAAACTGTAAACATAATCATTCTATTAAGGTTTAAAGAATGGTCAAACTAATTAGGGAGATGATAATATGGTGTCAAAAGAAATAGTTGGTTTATTACTTGCAGGTGGGCAAGGAAGTAGACTTGGAATTTTAACTACTGAAATGGCAAAACCGGCAGTACCTTATGGTGGAAAGTATAGAATTATTGATTTTCCACTAAGTAATTGCATAAATTCAGGAATTGATACGGTAGGGGTTTTTACTCAGTATCAACCATTAGAATTAAATGCACATATAGGAATTGGTAAACCATGGGATTTAGATAGAGTAAATGGTGGTGTGACAATATTATCACCTTATCAAAAATCAGGCAACAGTGAATGGTTTAAAGGAACAGCAAATGCTGTGTTTCAGAATATACACTATATTGATAAACAAAATCCAGAATATGTAATTATACTTTCAGGTGATCATATTTACAAAATGGATTATTCAAAAATGTTAGATGCACATAAAAAGAAAAATGCAGATGCTACAATTTCAGTTTTTGAAATACCTCTTGAAGAGGCTTTTAGATTTGGGATTATGAACACTGAAGAAGATGGAAAAGTTTATGAATTTGAAGAAAAACCAGCTAAACCAAAGAGTAATTTAGCATCTATGGGCGTTTATATATTTACTTGGGAGGTTTTAAGACAGTATCTTATTGATGATAATAATAATAAAGAATCGGATTATGATTTTGGTAAAAATATTATTCCAAATATGCTTAAAGATGATAAGAGATTATTTGCTTATAGCTTTGAAGGTTATTGGAAAGATGTTGGAACTATTCAGGCTTATTGGGAATCAAACATGGATTTGATTGAGCGTGTTCCTGAATTTAATTTGTTTGAACAAGACTGGAAAATATATACGGTTAATCCAGTAATGCCGGCAAATTTAATAGGTCCTACAGGTAGTTCAACTCATTCAATAGTTGCAGAAGGATGTATGGTATATGGTTCGGTTAAAAATTCGGTTATATTTCCTGGAGTATATATTGAAGAAGGTGCTAGAATTGAAGACTCAATTGTTATGTCAGGCTCTTATATTTGTAAAAACGCATATATTAAGAAATCTATTTTGTGTGAAAAAGTTAGAATTGAAGAAGGCGTTAATATCGGTTTAGGAGATGATATAGTTAATGAACTTAAACCAGATATTTATAATAATGGAATATCTGTAATCGGAGAAAAAGCAATAGTACCAAAAGATACAGTTATAGGAAAAAATGTTGTTATAGATAGAGATGTTACGGCTGATGATTACGAAAATCTCCAAGTGGCTTCAGGAGCAACTATTGCTAAAGGGGGTACCGAATAATGAAGACTGCATTAGGAATTATTATTACTGGAGGTAACAATCTTAAACTTAAAGAGTTGTCAGCTAAACGTAGTGTTTCAGCTATAGCTTATGGTGGTAGATATAGAGCTATTGACTTTGTGTTATCTAATATGATTAACTCAGGAATTAAAAAAGTAGGTGTGGTTACACAATATAGTTACCGTTCCCTAATGGATCATTTAGGTTCAGGTAAGGAATGGGATTTAGATAGAAAAACAGGAGGTTTATTTCTTTTTCCACCTTACCTCTCTGGTGAAGGTAGTGGTTGGTACAAAGGTAGTGCAGATGGTATGTATCATAATCTTTCTTTTTTAAAAAGGTCTAAAGAAGAATATGTAGTTATAGGTACTGGAAACTGTATTTATAAAATGGATTTCAAAGAATTAATCGATAGGCATGAAAAATCAAATGCAGATATTAGTGTGTGTTGTAGAGATATGAGTGATATTGATGCAGAAGAAATTAAACATTTTGGAATGGTACAGATTGATGACAATGGTAGAATATATGAAATGCTTGAAAAACCTAATAATCCTAAAGGAACTTTAGCATCAATGGGTATTTATTGCTTAAAACGTACGTTACTAATGGAGTTATTAGAAGAAAGTGCTTCAAAGGGATTGTATGATTTTGTAAGAGATATACTTATAAGAAAAACTAGTGAATTACATATTAAAGGTTGCGTATTTGATGGTTACTGGAGATCAATGAGTTCAGTTCCAATGTTCTACAAAACAAATATGGAATTATTAGATCCGGCGATTCGTAAAGAATTGTTTTTAGATGGTGGAAAAATTTTCACTAAAGTTAAAGATGAAGCTCCTGCTAAATATAATGATGAAGCAAATATTTCAAATTCTATAGTTGCAGATGGTTGCATTATAGAAGGTGAAGTTATAAATAGCGTATTATTTAGAGGTGTAAAAGTTGCTAAAGGTGTGGTGATTAAGGATAGTATAATTATGCAAAATACAGAGGTCATGGAAAATGCAAAACTCACCAATGTTATTCTTGACAAGGAAGTTGTTATTAGTGAAGGTAAAGAATTAAAAGGTGAAAGCACTTTTCCACTTGTTGTTGGGAAAAGAGTTATAATCTAAGAAGAAAAGTTAGAAGAGCTGCGCGCATAATGAGGCGTAGCTCTTTGTTGTTTTATTAGTAAAGAATACATACGAAGAAAGTTGAACGTCCTCCTGATAAAGACGCTTTCAATAGAAGATAGAAAGAGGTTTATAATGAATCATAAATTAAAAGTAGGTATTATTGGTGCAACAGGTATGGTAGGGCAGAGATTTATTACTTTATTACATAATCACCAATGGTTTGAAATTGAATTGTTGGCAGCAAGTCAAAGATCAGCAGGAAAAACATATAATGAAGCTATAGGTAATAGATGGGCTCAGGCTATTAAAATACCTGAATATTTAGGTGCTAAGATTGTAATTGATGCAGCTGATGTGGATTATATTGCAGAAAAAGTTGACTTTGTTTTTTGTGCAGTTGATATGGATAAAAATGCAATCAAAGAGCTTGAAGAAAAGTATGCGAAAGCTGAAATACCTGTAATAAGTAATAATTCTGCAAATAGAGAAACTACGGATGTTCCTATGGTTATACCAGAGGTTAACCCAGAACATATACATATTATTAAAGAGCAACGTAAACGATTAGGAACAACTAAAGGGTTTATTGCTGTAAAACCAAATTGCTCTATTCAAAGTTATGTACCTGTTATCAATGCTTTAAAAGAGTTTGGACCTAAAGAAATTTCGATTTGTACATATCAGGCGATTTCAGGAGCAGGTAAAACATTTGATACATGGCCTGAAATGATTGATAATATTATTCCTTATATAGGGGGAGAAGAAGAAAAGAGTGAAAATGAACCTCTTAAAATTTGGGGGAAAATTATAGATGGACAGATAATTAATGCAAGTAAACCGGTTATTTCGGCTCAATGTATACGTGTACCTGTTTTAGACGGACATTTAGCAGCGGTATATATTAACTTTGATAAAAAACCTTCTAAAGAGGAAATGATTAAAATATGGAATGAATATTTAGGTCGACCACAGGAATTAAAACTACCTTTAGCTCCTAAGCAGTTTATAAAATATATGGAAGACGAAAATAGGCCACAAACAAGGTTAGACAGAGATTATGAAAGAGGAATGGGCATTACTGTTGGACGACTTTGTGAGGATAAACAACATGACTATAAGTTTGTTTGTTTATCACATAATACATTAAGAGGTGCAGCAGGCGGAGCAGTGCTTATTGCTGAACTTCTAAAAGTTGAAGGATATCTTTGCTAAGAAACTTGATTATAAAATGTAAAACTATATAATGCATGGTTGAAATGTGTAGGTGATATAAATGAAAAAAAATATTGGAATATGGGTGTGTATAATATTTTTTGTTATAGGCATTGGATCTAATAGTAGCAATATAAATGGGCTTGAGACAAGTTATCAGATAGAAGCAGATAGACTAAATGATTTAGGATTGTTTAAAGGTACAAAAATAGGTTATGAACTAGAAGCTAAAGCAACTAGAGCACAAGGTGCTGTTATGTTAGTTAGGTTCATGGGTTTTGAAGCAGCTGCTATTAAAGGTTATGATACAGGAGGATTAATCCATCCTTTTACTGATGTTCCAAAGTGGGCAGCTCCTCATGTAGCATATTTGTATAACGAAGGGTTAGTTAACGGTGTGTCTGAAACAGTATATGCTGCAGATAAAGATATTACTGGCGAAGAATATATTACAATGTTACTTAGAATGTTAGGATATGATGATGAAAACAATGAATTTCGATGGAATAATTCATTAGAGTTTTTGTCGCAGAAATATTTTATTGAAAGTTATGTGTTAAATAATATAAGACTTTTTGAAAAAAAGGGAATCACACGTGGCATGCTAGTAAAACTTTCTTATATGACTTTAGAGTTTTCTTATAAATCAACAGTAGATACTTTAATACCTAATACTGTATTTGAAAAGTTGTATTTTGGAGAAGTTATCTCAGAAACTAATTATAATAAGTATAAAGATATTTTAGATGAGTTTAGTGAAAAGAAAGAGAAAGAGAAAGAGGAAAAGATAAGCGAGATTAGAGGTGTCTGGTTTTCTTATTTAGAACTTAAACCAATGTTATTAAACAATAACGCGACTCAATTTAGAATAAATATATCTGAAAGTTTTCAAAAAATAGCAGATGATGGATTTAATACTGTATATATACAAGTAAGACCTTTTTCGGATGCTATATATAAATCCAATATATATCCATGGTCTAGTATTATTACAGGGACGCAAGGCTTAGATCCAGGATTTGATCCACTAGAGATTTGTATTGAGGAAGCTAAAAGTAGAAATTTAAGAATTGAAGCTTGGATTAATCCGTATAGAGTAAGAACTGATGTAAGTATTATTCCAATTAGCAGTGAAAGTTCTATTGGAAGACTTATTAAAGAAAATCCACGAACCGTATTTCAAGTAGGAAACTTAGTCACCTTAAATCCTGCATATGAAGAGGTTCAGGATATGATTGTAAAAGGAGTAGAAGAAATAGTCAAAAATTATGATGTTGATGGGATTCAATTTGATGATTATTTTTATCCTAATGGAGATTTTAGCTTAGATAAAGTGGAATATGATATATACATTAAATCTTATGGTGATATGAGTCAAGGTGAATTTAGAAGATTACAAGTAACTGATTTAATAGAGAAAGTATATAACTCGATAAAGGTTATCGATAATAACATAGAGTTTGGAGTTAGTCCTCAAGGAAATATGACTAATAACTATGAACTTGTATTTATTGATATTAAAGAATGGATAAAGACAAAGATTGTAGATTATCTTGCACCTCAGGTTTACTATGGTTTTGATCATGGAACACAACCATTTAATGATAATATAAATGAATGGAATCAATTGCTTAACGGAACTGGAATTGATCTTATTATTGGACTATCCGCATACAAAATAGGGCAAGAAGATAAATGGGCAGGTGACGGGAGGTATGAATGGATTAACAATAGTAATATATTATCTGAAATGATTGTTGCAAGTAGAGCGATAAGTGAATATAAAGGTATTTCAATATTTAGATATTATTCTTTATATAAGCCATTAGAAAATTATAAAGAGCAGGTGGAGAAAGAGCTTTTAGGACTACATAATTTATTTGAGTAAACCAGAAAGAATTTACCTTGTATATATAGTTAAGATGTCATAACTAAGTTTCAAATATGTAGTTTTAACACCGTAATAATTTATAGAATTTTAACAAATATTCATGAACAATATATGTAATAATTTATAGAATTTTAAACAAATATTCATGAACAATATATTTTATAATGGTATTATAGTATAATAAACATTGATTATGAATATATGGATCGGAGTTAAATCATGGATCAAAACAATAATAATAAAAATAAAATAATTCATACAATGCGCTTAAGTGGTTTTTTTAATACAGCACCTAGTGAAGATGAAATAAATGCAGCAATGAAAGAGTTTGATAAGTTACAGAGATACTTAAGGTGGGTACCAAGCGTATTTTTAATGATGACTATTGGTATAATTATTATATTGTCACAATTATTGCAGATAAAATTCTCCGCGTTTTTATTAGTTGTACTTGCTACGATTTTAATAATGAAAGAAGTTAGCACATTATTATTTTCAATGCAAATGCGAAAAAGAGTAATGAAACCAATTGAAAAACTTAGAGTAGCAGTAGAAGAAATTGGGAAAGGGCATTATGGATACCAAGTTAATGAAGAACCAGGAAATTTAGTTGGAGACCTTATTACTTCTTTTAATAAGATGAGTTGTGAACTTAAAGATATTAATGAGATTAAAGAAAAGTATGAAAAAAATCGTAAAGAACTTATTGCAGGTATTTCTCATGACTTAAAAACACCAATAACATCTATTGTTGGATATGTAGATGCGATTCAGACGGGAATTGCTAACACGGATGAAAAACAAAATACATATTTAAGCATAATTGGCTCAAATGCTCAATATACAAATAAACTAATTGATGATCTTTTTTTATTTTCGAAATTAGATATTAATCAAATGAAATATGAATTTGTTGAACTTCCGGTATGCGATTTTTTGACAGATATAGTTATTGAAAAACAACTTGAATTAGAGGAAAGTGGTGTAGGCGTTGATTTTGAATTAGATATACCTGAAGATAGATTATTACCGATTGATGGTAAAATGGTTTATCGAATTGTATCAAATATAGTATCAAATGCAGTTAAGTATGGGGATCTTGAAGAACCTAAGATATTAATAGAAGCTAGCAACTTAGAAGACGGAGTTGAAGTTAAAATATCGGATAATGGGCAAGGTATTTCCAAAAAGGACTTAAAACAAATATTTGAAGTGTTTTATCGTGCAGATGCATCAAGAAACAAAGAAGTGGGTGGTACAGGACTAGGTCTTGCTATTGCTAAGCAGTTAGTTGAAGCACATGCCGGAAGTATTTGGGCATCATCTGTTGTTGGAGTTGGAACAACGATTGCATTTACATTAAAAGATCAAGTTATTAAGGAGGAGCAATATGGATAAGATTCTTATTATAGAAGATGACAAACAAATTGCAGAACTTGAGAAAGATTTTCTTGAGATGAACGGTTATGAAGTAAAAATTGAAAATGATGGACATAAAGGTCTTAAAGAAGCTATGACGGAGAAGTATCAGCTAATTATTATAGATATTATGCTTCCAAGTGTTAATGGATATGATATCCTGATGATGATTAGAGATAAATTAAATATTCCATTTATTGTGGTATCAGCTAGAAGTGATGATATGGATAAGATAAAAGGTATAGAGCTTGGAGCCGATGATTATATGACAAAACCATTTAATCCAAATGAATTAGTTGCAAGAGTTAAAAATCAATTGGCTAGATATGATCGTTTGCTAAATATTAACAAACAACATGGTGAGATTGAGTTTAATGGTGTAATAATTAATGAGGAATCAAGAAGAGTTTTTGTTAATGGTGATGAAATCATCATGACAACAACAGAATTTGATATACTGTTATTTTTCATGAAAAATCCAGACATAGTTCATTCAAAACAAACTATTTTTGAAAGAGTTTGGGGAGAAGATGAGTATGGTGATATTGGAACTGTGCCAGTTTATGTGCAGAAAATTCGTAAAAAAATGGAAAAAGATTATACACATCCAAAAATCATTGAAACTGTATGGGGTGTAGGTTATCGGTTTAATCGCTTGTAGAAAGTTGGTATTTGTATGAATCAAAAGATATTACCTGCTATATCAAATTATAAGATGTTAGAAAAGTTTATAAAAACAGATTTAGAGTATTGTGTTGTAATGAACTTTCCTTTAATTCAATTATATAGAATTTGTAAAATGATTTATGAAAATGATAAAAAGTGTATTGTTCATATTGATTTAATCAAAGGATTGGCAAGTAATGAATATGGAGCTGAATTTTTGATTGATAATTATAAGGTTTCGGGAGTTATTTCAATTCATCCTTCTGTAATAAAAATGGCTCATAAAAAAAAATGTATATCTATTCAACGTATTTTTATTATTGATAGTCTATCCTTAAATAGGAGCATTTCTATTGCAAAAAAATGTAAACCTGATTATATTGAATTGTTGCCTGGGTATTCTTATGAAGTAGAAAAAGCGATTCATAAAGAAATCAACGTACCTCTAATAGGTGGTGGATTGATAAGTACGGTTGAAATGGTTGATAGATGTTTAGAAAACGGACTTGCCGCAGTAACTAGTAGTGAACCATCGGTTTGGAGTGTTAGGTAAAATAATTTTTATTGGAGTATTAGATAAAATAATTTTTATTGACAAATACATAATACCACTATACAATGTAAACAAGTGAATAGCATTGATTTTAATAGTTGATGGAAAGAATTAAGAGAAAGCATCAATTAACCTAAATATTTAGGTTAATTGGTGCTTTCTTTTGTTTGTAACATAGAAAAGTTATATAGTAAATAAAGAGTTTAAACACATATTATGGGAGGATTAAATGTTAGATGTAATTGTAATTGGAACAGGAATTAGTGGCTCATTTGTGGCTAGAGAATTAGCGAAGTTTGATTTAAATGTAATGGTTTTGGAAAAAAATAATGATATATCAAATGAAACAACAATGGCAAATAGTGCGATTATTCATTCAGGATATGACCCTGTACCTGGCACTAATAAAGCTAAGTACAATGTAGAAGGTAGCAGAATGTATGAACAAGTCTGTAAGGAACTTGAATGTGAATACAAAAGAGTAGGATCTTTAACGGTTGCAGTAGATGATGAACAAGTTCAAACGTTGTATGAACTTGAAAAACGTTCAGTTATAAACGACGTTCCGGTAAGTATATTAACAAGAGACGAAGCTTTAGCTATGGAGCCAAATCTTGCAGACGCTACGAAGGCTGTTTTATTAGCTGAAAGTGCAGCAATTATATATCCTTGGGAAGTTGCCATTGCTTTAATGGAAAACGCAATGGATAACGGTGTTACGTTGAAATTAAACCAAGAGGTTATTGGAATTAAAAAACTTGATAGTGGATATAAGGTTATTACAACAAATGAATCTTTTGAGGCTAAACTAGTTATTAATTGTGCAGGTGTTTTTGCAGATAAAATTCATAATATGATTGCAAAAAAAACATTTGAAATCACTCCAAGAAGAGGACAATATTTTGTATTAGATACTACGGTTGGAAATCTTGTTAATCATGTTATATTTCCTTGCCCTTCTACTAAAGGTAAAGGAGTTCTTGTAACACCAACTACTCACGGTAACTTATTAGTGGGACCTACTTCTGAAGTGATCGCTGATAAAAATGGAATTCAAACAACGATGGATGGATTGCAATATGTTAGAGAACATGCAAACACTATAGTTAAGAATATTCCATATCATAAAGTTATCCGTTCATTTGCCGGACTTCGTCCATCAAGTGATTTACACGATTTTATTATAGAAGAAGCAAAAGATGCAAAAGGTTTTATTGATGTTGCAGGAATTGAATCACCAGGGCTTGCAAGTGCACCTGCTATAGCTAAAGAGGTTATAAGACTAGTTAAGAGTAGAATTGAACTTGTAAATAAAGTGAAATTTAATCCGAATCGTAAAGCTTATACAACTTTTGCTCATTTGAATTTAGAAGAAAAGAAAGAAATTATTAAAAAAGATAAAATGTATGGTCAAATAATATGTCGTTGCGAAACAGTGACAGAAGGAGAAATTGTAGACTGTATTAGAAGAAATGCAGGTGCAACAACAATAAAAGGTGTTAAAAAACGTGTGAGACCAGGTATGGGACGTTGTCAAGGTGGTTTTTGCGAACCATTAGTAGTAGAAATATTAGCAAGAGAATTAGGAATTGATCCAATGGAAGTTAAATACGATAGTGTCGGGTCAAATATTTTCGTAGAAGAAACAAAGTTTAATCAAGAGCAAATCAAAGAGCTAAAGGCAAAAGGAGAATAGCCATGAGAGAATATGACACAATTATAATTGGTGGCGGTCCGGCAGGTCTTGCTGCTGCTGTTGAAATATATAATGAAGGTGTAACAGACATACTTATACTTGAGAGAGATATACAATTAGGTGGTATTTTACAACAATGTATTCATAATGGATTTGGATTGCATGAATTTAAGGAAGAACTAACTGGTCCGGAATATGCACAACGTTTTATTGATAAAGTGGAAGAGTTAAAAATACCTTATAAAATTAACACAATGGTACTAGATATTACTAAGGAAAAAGAAATTCATATTATGAACTCAGAAGATGGATATCAAATCTTAAAAGCAAAAACAATTGTTCTTGCAATGGGTTGTAGAGAGAGAACTGCAGGAGCAATTAGTCTTCCAGGAACACGCCCGGTAGGAATTATAACAGCAGGAACAGCTCAATATTATCTTAATATGAAAGGTTATCTTGTTGGGAAAAAAGTGTTTATACTTGGTTCAGGAGATATTGGTCTGATTATGGCAAGAAGAATGACACTTGAAGGTGCAACAGTTTTAGGTGTAGCGGAAATACTTCCATATTCAGGTGGCCTGACACGAAATATTGTCCAGTGTTTACATGATTTTGATATACCTCTTTACTTAAGCCATACTGTTGCTAAGGTAAAAGGAAAAGATAGGGTAGAAGGATTAACATTAATGGAAGTTGATGAAAATAGAAAACCAATTAAAGGGACAGAGCAAGAATTTGAAGTAGATGCATTGTTATTATCAGTTGGACTTATTCCAGACAATGAATTATCTGAAAGCGCAGATATTGATATTCATAGAAGAACAAATGGACCGATAGTTAATGAAAAAATGGAAACAAATGTTGAAGGTATTTTTGCATGTGGAAATGTATTACATGTTCATGATCTTGTTGACTTTGTATCTGCCGAAAGTCGCCGTGCAGGACGTGGAGTAGTAAGATACTTAAATGGAGAAAAAACATTATCAAAAGGTGTAGAAACAGTCAATGGACAAGGGGTTTCTTATGTTGTACCTCAAAAATTGCATGTGGATCAGATTGAAGGAAAGTTTGCAGAAGTTTTTCTTAGAACAACAGATGTTTATCATGATGCAAAGATTGTAATAAAGTTAGATGGTAAAGAAATAAAAACATTCAAAAGACCTCATCTTGCGCCAGCTGAAATGGAACATTTAAAGATAAACAAAGAATTAATTGATATAGATTATGGACAATTATCAGTTGAAGTAGTTGAAAAGGAGGCGAATTAATATGAAAGAATGGGACGTAGTTTGTATTGTTTGTCCAAAAGGATGTCGTATGAAAGTAACAGAAGAAAATAATGACATGAAAGTTTCAGGGAATCAATGTAAAAGAGGGTTAACATATGGAGTAAAAGAAGTGACAAATCCAACAAGGGTAATTACTTCTACGGTAAAAGTAAATCATCCGATTCATCGCAGAATGCCTGTGGTAACAAAAGGTGCTGTTCCAAAAGGTATGATGCTTGATGTTATGAAAGAAATTAATCTTATCGAACTTGAATTACCTATTATGGTTGGTGATATGATTATAGGAGACGTGTTAGGAACAGGAATTAATATTGTTGCATCAAGAACGATAAAATAGAATTTTTAGAGAAATGTCTTACTTCACTAGCCATTATACTAGAGATTTGATACAATATAGTTAGTTGAGTAGGGAGGTTGAGAATTATGAGTAATGTTGGAGCGTTTTTTGATATAGATGGAACCCTTTACCGAGAGGGAATGATAACAGCAATTTTTAAAAAACTTATTACATCTGAGTACATTGGACAGGAAGTTTGGTATAAAGAGGTTAAAGATAAGTATCAGAGATGGGAAAAACGTGTAGGAAACTATGATGATTATTTGTTGAAAATTGCGGAAATTTATGTTGAAACGATAAAAGGTTTACATAGAACCCAAATAGAATTTATAGCAAAAAAAGTGATAGAACAAAATGGTGACAAAGTGTATCAGTTTACAAGAGATAGAATAAAATGGCATAAAGATCAAGGTCATAAAGTTTTTACTATTTCAGGCTCTCCAATTGAATTAGTTAGAGAGATGTCACAAAAGTATGGGGTGACAGATTATATAGGATCAGAATATACTACGGTGAATGATATTTATACTGGTGAAGTTAATCCGATGTGGGATTCGAAAAACAAAAAGGTAGCATTAATGAAATTGGTAGATACTTATAATATTGATTTATCAAAATCCTATGCTTATGGAGATACGGCAGGTGACTTTAATATGCTAAAATCCGTCGGCAATCCTGTTGCGATGAATGCAACTAAAGAATTACTTCATTTATTACGTAAAGATAAAGAACTAATAAAAACGGTTAAAATGGTTGTAGAAAGAAAAGATATGGTCTATCATCTTAGACTTGATTGTCTAGGATGTAAAGAAGACATAAGCTTCTAGCATTTGACCTTTAACATTA
>JAOZKH010000158.1:0-2752 GCA_029935405.1 Vallitaleaceae bacterium
TTATTGTCATTAATTACAGCAATGTTTGATGCTTATAATCAAATTTGTGTAAAAGATACTATGAAAAAAACTTTGGATTTTTACTTAGTTGAACAAATATACGCATTAGAATCTCTAAGTGACTTAGAGAAAAATCTTGAAGAGGTTTTTAGAGTATTAAGTGAAGATTTAAGAAAATTAAGAGATGATGATAAACATCATTTAGTTATGAAAGCAATAGTATATGTAGAAACTAATTATTCAGACCCCTGCGTTAATCTAAATAGCATGGGAGAGTTACTACATGTAAGTGTCAGCTATTTTAGTAGAATATTTAAAGCGGCAAAAGAACAGACATTTATTGAGTATTTGACAAAATATAGAATAAATAAAGCAAAAGATTTTCTTAAGACAACAGATAATAAGGTTTATGAAATAGCCATGGAAGTAGGCTATGAAGATGCTAGATACTTTAGCCACAATTTTAGGAAACACGTTGGTATGACACCATTACAATATAGAAAGGCATAATATGAGTCTGCTAAGAAAAGTTAAATTCATCAACAGCATTCAAGTATCTTTAGCACTAGCTATAAGTCTTATTGTAGTTACTATTATTTCTGGAATGGGATGGTTATTATATGATGCTACAGATAAAGTAGTCGCAGATAATTCCTCTGAAATGACAGGAAAGATTATTAAACAGGTTAATTATGATATTGAATACTATCTTAAAGCTGTGGAAACAACTATAGATAGTATTAAATATTCATATGTAATTGCAAATTACTTTGAGGATGATAGTCAAGAAAATAAAGATGAGGTTATTAAATATCTTAATTCCCTTCTTGTTAACAGAGAAGATATTATTAATATTGCATTAATAAGAGAAACAGGAGAGATTGTAACAAATAATACATGGGGTGTAGTTAAAGATGATACGGATTTTACAGAGGAGTATTATTATACGGAAGCGATAAAGACTGATCAAATGTATGTATCAAGTTCACATGTTCAAAATATTATTTCAGGGCAGTACAAGTGGGTTGTATCGTGTGCTAGTGCTTATAAAACAGGAGAAAAATCAGAGGTTAAGGGAGTTATTCTTGTAGATCTTAATTATAGCCTAATAGAAGATATGGTAAGTCGTATTGCTATTGGAGAAAAAGGTTATATATTTATTGTTGATGAATTAGGACAGATGGTTTATCATCCAAAACGCGAATTAATATATAGTGGATTAAGAACAGAGAGTATTGATGAATTGATTACTAGTAAGGAAGAGGTAGTAAGAGACGAAGTTGATGGAGAAACAGTTGATTATATAGTTGCAATTTCTAATTTTTCTAATTGGCGAGTAGTTGGTAAAGTTTTTGTTGATGATATAAATGTATATCAAGAAACATTACAAAAAATATTTATCTCTATGATTTTTACGGCTTTAGTAATTGCAGTGAGTTTATCTGTTATATTAGCAGGCACAATATTAGGTCCGGTTAAAAGGCTTTTAAGTGGTATTTACACCTTTCAGTCAGGGCAGCTAGATGTTGAAGTTCAGGTGGAATCAGAAAATGAATTAGGTTTATTAACGTCAGCATTTAATCGTATGACTAAACGTATTAAAGCTCTTGTAGATGAAAATAAAAAATCAGAAAGAAGCAAGAGAAAATCTGAACTTGACGCCTTGCAAGCTCAGATTAATCCTCATTTTTTATACAATACACTAGATTCTATTGTTTGGATGGGAGAAGCAGGTAAATCTAAAGAAGTTGTCAAAATGACGTCAGCGCTAGCAAAGCTTTTTAGAATCAGTATTAGTAAAGGGGAAGAATATATAACAATTAAACAAGAAATTGAACATATTGAGAGCTATTTAGCAATTCAGTATATGCGATATGGAAATAGACTTAAGTATAAAATAAGTGTAGATGAAAGGCTTTTAGATATTAAAATAATTAAGATATTACTTCAACCAATTGTAGAAAATGCTATATATCACGGAATAAAACAATTACCAGGAGAAGGGTTAATTCAAATAAGAGTTACAAAAGAAACAGATGAAACAATGAATAAATCTTATTTACACATTGAAGTTGAAGATAATGGAATGGGTATGAATCAAGAAACTATTGAAAAATTATTAAAAGGCGGTATTAGTCCAAAGTCTAAAGGTGGTGTTGGAGTATATAACGTGGATCAACGTATCAAATTATATTATGGAGATGAATATGGGCTAGATATTCAAACAGAAATGTTTGAAGGTACTACAGTTATTTTCAAATTGCCTATAACACAAGGAGGTTCTAATGAGAAAATTTAATATTATTATTTTACTTTTGGCACTAGTACTTGGAGTTGGAGCTTTTAGTTGGTATATGAGTGTAAGATTAACGAAACAAAGTGATAATAAAGAGGAAGTTTATCTAGTAATTAAAACCCTTAGTGAAAATGCAGAGTTCTGGAATAATGTTCAAAACGGTGCAGAAGTCGCGGCAACTGAACTTGGGGTTAAAGTTATTGTTGAAGGACCTGCTAGAGAAATATATATTGATGAACAAATAGAAATTATAGAAGAAATTATTCTAAAAAACCCCAAAGTTATAGCAATAGCAGCTGTTGAATATAATGCCTTAGTGGATGTTTGTGAAAAAGCAATAAATGCAGGAATAGCTATTGTAACCTTTGATTCAGATGTTAATATTCCAACAGATCATAGCTTTATTGCTACTAATAATCTAAGTGCTGCTAGACGTATTGCTCATGAAACAGGAAC
>JAOZKH010000158.1:2852-5105 GCA_029935405.1 Vallitaleaceae bacterium
CAACATTTAGTGTGAGAATTTAAACATTTTTAGTGAAGATAAAGAGTAATATAGTGACTAAGAAGTTAACTGAAAAATTTTGGAGGTGAACTAGATGAGTGAAAGCATTGTTAGAATGCAAGGAATAGATAAACATTTTCCAGGTGTACACGCTTTGAAAAAGTGTGATTTTGAACTACAAGCTGGCGAAGTACATGCCTTAGTAGGAGAAAATGGTGCAGGAAAATCCACAATAATGAAGATATTAACAGGTGTTTTCAAAAAAGATGAAGGGACCATATATTATAAAGGTAAGGAAGTAGATATAACTAATACAAAAGAAGCCCAAAAATTAGGTATTAGTATTATACATCAGGAATTAAACTTGATGCCAGACTTAACAGTTGCTGAAAATATTTTCATAGGCCGAGAGATGATAAAAAGTGGCATCTTCTGTGATAATAATAAGCTTAATAAAGCAACTGAAGTATTGTTAAGTAGTATGAAGGTTAAGATAGCACCTACTACTAGAGTTGATACATTAACAGTGGCGCAGCAGCAGATGGTAGAAATAGCAAAAGCGTTATCTTTTGACTCTGAAGTTCTCATTATGGATGAACCAACAGCAGCATTAACAGAAAGTGAAATTGATGAACTATTTATTATCATAAAGGAGTTGCGTGCTAAAGGTGTAGGTATTGTTTATATTTCTCATAGAATGAATGAACTTAAACGAATATGTGATAGAGTAACTGTTATGAGAGACGGAGAATATATAAGCACTAATAACATGGATGACATCACAATAGATGAAATCATAAAAATGATGGTAGGACGAGAAATTTTTGTTGAAGTTGTAGAATTAAACAAAAAGAAAGAACATGAGGTTGTTCTTGAAGTGAAGAGCTTAAATAGAGGGCGTCATGTTAAAGATGTGAATTTTCATCTTCGTAGAGGTGAGATATTAGGATTTGCTGGATTAATGGGTGCAGGTCGTACAGAAGTAGCAAGATGTATTTTTGGTGCAGATAAGCTAGAGAGTGGACAGATTATCCTAAATGGAAAAGAAGTTAAAATCAAATCCCCAAAAGAAGCTGTTAAAAAGGGTATTGGTTATCTTTCGGAAGATAGGAAAAGATTTGGTTTAGTACTAGGTCTTGATGTGGAAAGCAATGTTGCAATGTCTTCTATGTCTAACTTCATTAATAAATTCGGGTTTTTAAAACCGAATAGGATAAGTAAAAACTCAGAAAAATATGTAGAATCTTTATCGATTAAAACACCAAGTGGTACTCAATTAGTCAAAAACTTATCAGGTGGTAATCAACAAAAGGTTGTTATGGGTAAGTGGTTAACTAAAAATTGTGATATATTGATTTTTGACGAACCAACACGTGGCATTGATGTAGGTGCTAAGAGTGAAATATATAAGCTTTTAAATAACTTAGCAGATCAAGGGAAATCCATTATAATGATTTCTTCAGAATTAGAAGAAATCATACGTATGAGTCATCGAGTTATGGTGATGTGTGAAGGTAGAATAACTGGCGAGTTAGAACGACATGAAGCGACACAAGAAAACATTATGACTTGCGCAACCAACCGTAGCGCGTAAAATGGAGGAATAACAATGAGTGATTTAACCATAAAACAAAAGAAAAGTATTTTTGATTCAGAGGTGGCACAAAAACTATTGGCTTTAGGTGTACTTATAGTAATGATCATATTTTTCACCTTTTCATCTGAATTTTTCTTCACTAAGGCTAATATTATAAACATATTATTAGCGACAGCTGTTAACGGGATTTTAGCTGTTGGTGTTACCTTTGTTATTATTACAGGTGGTATTGATCTTTCTATTGGAACAGGAATGACATTTTCATCAGTAATGGCAGCAGTGGCAGTTACCTACCTTGGATTACCTGTATGGGTTGGTGTGCTTGCCGGATTAATGACAGGTGCTCTTATTGGATTTGTAAATGGATTTAATATAGCGAAATTAAAATTACCTGCATTTATTGCAACACTAGGAATGATGATGATTACTAAAGGACTTTCTCTAGTAGTTTCAGGTGCAAAACCAATTTATTTTATAGACACGCCATCTTTTGCTAAGATTTCTACAGGATCGGTATTAGGACTTCCTATGGCAGCAGTAGTGTTTCTAGTGTCAGCTTTAGTAGCACATATAATTCTTAACAAAACATTATTAGGAAGGTATAACTTTGCAATTGGTAGTAATGCTCAAGCAACTAGATTGTCAGGTCTTAATAC
>JAOZKH010000159.1 GCA_029935405.1 Vallitaleaceae bacterium
TTCTGTTTCTAAATTATAAGAAAAACTTACACCTTCTAATCTTAATCCATTTTTTGATATAATTGCTACAAAAATAGCTAAAGCAGCACCTACAACAGGAATCCAAGGATTAACATAAACAATTACTGCCAAGCCAAAGACAAAAGATAGACCTTGATATACCACTTCATATTTTCCTGTCACATAACCTTTTTCAATAGTTGTCATATCTTGAGTCATGACACTTAAATAGTCCGTGCTATGTTCAGCATCAAAAGCTGCAATATCTTTCTTAAATACGTTTTTCAAATAATGTTGTTTCAAACTTTTCATACTCTTCATTTTATATCTGCCTTTTAAAAAAGCAAGAAGTATATTCAAAGGTAATATCGCTAAAGTTATTAGGATCATTCTAATAACATACGTTGTTAGTTGACTTTTCTCCGGGTCAATAACTGCATCCACTGTTTTCATCATTGTTATATTAATGAAAGCATCCAGAAGAATCACTACAGTACCAACAAATAATGCCATCAATAAGGCTGGTGTTGCTTTTCTTAAAATCTTTTTCATGAGACATTTGCCTCCTCTGAAAAATAATCTTCTATAGGATATAATTGTATTTTTCCATTTTTAATTTCTATAACGCCATCATATTTTTCAGTGACCCCCGGATAATACCTATGAGAGACTGCAATTAGTGTACATGGTAAACCAAGTAATGTACTTTCTACTTGAGCTCCAAGCTCAGGATTCAGACTAGACGTAGCTTCGTCAGAAAATACAATATCTACATCTTTAACTAATGCTCTAGCAATTGCTACTCTTTGTCTTTGTCCACCAGATAAGTCTTGCCCATTTTCTCTTAACACTCGATTGAGTTTATCCGGATGATCATATAGAAAATCAGCTAATCCAGCTTCTACTACTGCTTTTTCAACTTTTTTTTGATCTAGGTCTCTATATAATGTCAGATTATTTAACATAGTATCTTCAAATAAAAACACATCTTGATATATAAATGCTACATGATTATTAAAATCTTCTGCACTTATCTTTTTTAAATCCATCGTATCATAAGTGATTGCACCTTCATACTCATAATAAGTCTGAGATAAAAGTTTCATCAAAGTGGACTTTCCTGCACCACTAGCACCTTTTAGTAAGTATTTCTTGTTTTTTTCTAATTTCAAATTCACATGACTTAAAATCTTTTGGTCCTCATATGAGAAACTTACATCTTTAAGTTCGATTGATTCACTAAATGATAGTTTTCTAGTTCCTTGTTCATGCACTGAGATATTCTCTTTAATTGATGTGATTTTTTCAAATATCTTTAAACTACCTTTTAATTCATTAAACAAAGGAAGCAACTCTTCTAATGGCCAGATACATCCATTGGCTAATATAATCATAAAAATCACTTGACTCATAGGCACACCAAAATATAATATTGATTAATTTCAAGAAAAAATGCTCTTCAAATAAATTAATGTCATTGATCAAATTCGACATATAAGTCGCTTTCGATTTTTTATTAAAACCTTCAAAAGATAAACTTTGAATTTTCTCAAAGGCTAGTTTTCTAACATCTAATATAATATCTCTAATAAATCCTATACGCATAAGTCTAAAAAATACGTAAAGTAATGATACCACTGCAACTGCTATGAAGCTAAACAACAGTGCCTTCCAAAACGTCTTTAATTCTCCTTCTGTAGCTGTTCCAATTAATACTGCTATTGCGTAGTTAATAGTAAGTTGACTAACTACAGGAAAAAAACATGCTATAATATAGATTGTGAATTGCCTTTTTCGTGACATAAGTAATGCTTTCATATTCCTATTATCCTTACTATTCTATTTGATAAACACATATTATCGATTGATTTTTAAAGACTTGTACTCATCATGATACAATTTAATGAAAGCATCAACCAAAACCGTATCGAATTGACTACCTTTACATCTAATCAACTCATTTATAGCATCCTCTTTACAAATAGCACTTCTATATGGCCTATCATTTACCATTGCATCATAACTGTCAACAACCGCTAATATTCTTGAGCCAATAGGAATATCATTGCCGGAAAGTTTCATAGGATAACCATTGCCATCATAACGTTCATGATGATGTTTAACAATCAATGCTATACCTGCTAACTCCTTCGTTTTAACTAAAACTTCATATCCATATAATGAGTGCCTTTGTACAATGGAGTATTCCTCATCACTCAAGGTCGCCTTCTTATTAAGAATATTTGATGGAATAATCGTCTTACCAATATCATGGACCAACCCGGCAAGATATAATTCTGTAATTTCACTTTGTGAAAAACCGATGCTCTTAGCAATATCTCTTGCCATTTTTGCCACATTCTCGCTATGGTTACTTGTATACTTATCATGGATTTCCAAAAGGCTTGTAACAGATTGAATGACATTTTTCATCAAGTTCATTTCAAGAGTTCGATTCGTTTTCTTCTGTCTCTCCAACTCCTGATTAAAACGACTTTTAATATTGGTAAACTCAGATATACGGTTAAGCATAGACACAACTTGATATTGATCCAAATCGATGTCACTACCGTCAACTACATCTGTATAAAATGGATTGTCATGAATTTGACCTTTCCAGATAATGATTGGATGTACTTCAATGATATTTTTAATCATCTGACTAGTAAATTTTTTCATATTATACCTACAGATTGCAGATACAGGGTATTCATTAAACAGCATTTTATTAAGTTTATATTCATACTCCATAATTCTTTCAAAACCATCATCATAATCTAATACCCAGCTAATTTCACCAGTGATAGCAAATGCTTTATAACCCTCTTCTATGGCTTGTTTGCTTAACTGCTGCAAAAGAGCTATCATTTTATCCGGATTAAAGTATCCTTCTTTGGAGTATGCATCCTCCTTTGACAACAAAGTTAGTTGTCCAGAAACTATATAAGTATTTAAATCAATCAACATAGCTATCTTTTGCTTCAATAATTCAACATCCGAATCACCAGCAATATAGAAACACTTCTCGTTTCTATCAAGCCTTGTTATTATAAATGACGCAATAATATCTGTATTGTAATCATCATCATCATCATACAGTAATACCATATGATCACCTTCACCGATTAATTTCATCTCATCTACAATACTAATTGATTTCATAGTATTACCACCTTTCTAAATAAATTAAATCTATTAACTTCATTATATCAGAAATGATATAATATTGCCTAAGTATTACTTAAATAGGTCGATTTCCTTTTTTTTTATTGAATCATGGGAAGATAGTTTTATGTGTTTAGATTTAATCAAAAAAGCATCAATATCCTCTCGGCTATTGATGCTTTTTCTACAGTCTTATATTATTATTTTATAGTACTACTAATGAGAAAATAACTCCTAGTACACCAAGTATTGCACAAATAGAGATTGCCTTTATAGGCATTTTCCCGTTATTACTCATTGCTTTACCAAACATTCCAAATACAACTGGGTGAATCAAAAATGGCATTGCAAAGATGAATAATATTAACTGTGATGACTGAATAGCTGTATCAACTGATTCAAACATTCCGCCCTGAATAGCTGCAAATAATCCAAAGTGAGAAATTGCAGCACTATTTGCCATTGCAGCATTTTCCAAATTCATACCTGCAAGAGATAGCATTAAAAATCCACCAAATACGGCTACTAATTGCCATCCTAATGAAAATAACATGAGCCCTTTTATCTCTTTTGCATCTTCGCCTTTAGCTTTTCTCAGAATATTCAATGATAGATAAGTTAATACAGCACCGATTATAATAACGATAATAGCTGGTATTAATACTTGTGGTTTTAAGAGTGATCCAATTTTCGAGCTAGCAGCAGCAGCTAGAATTGTAAATACAAATAGATGCCCTAAAAAAGGTACATTTATCATAACTGGTGCTCTCTCTTTGGCTGTTTCTCCCAAATCTCCTGCTGTACATGCACCTGTCAGTCCTGAATGTGAAAGAGAACCTGCCATACCAGGAGCTAGAATATCAACTTTATTCGATTTACCAATCACAGCTAGCAACCATATACCTATAAACATCCAGAAAAGTTGTCCGAAGAAACCAAATGCCATGACTTGTTTTAATCCATCTAATGCAAATGCTTCTAACAACCTTGTTCCACCAATTAGGAACACTGCAGCTAAAACCATTGGAATACCGCCGAACAATAATGCTCTCATCGTTGGTCCAAAACGCCAATTAGAGAATATCATTCCTAAAACACTACTAATGACCATCGCAAAGAATATTTGCGGTAGGCCAATAAGTTCTTTTATTTGTTGTGATATTAAGTATGCAACAAATAAAATTGCAATAATCATCACAAGTTCAATAACACCTCTGCCTATATACTTTCTCTTATCCTTGATTTTTGCTTTACTGTCGATTAAGATAACGGCACCTGATATACCAAAAAATGCTATTATAGGATAATAATCTGTTAATAAATCCTGCGTACCTGTGATCATTTTAAATATACTGACTATCCCTAATAAAATAAAAAATGATCTAACTATAAACACAAGTTGTGTTCCTTGAGTTCCAAGCATAACTTCATGTTCATTTAGTACGACATCATCTTCCTTAAATGGTTTTGGTTTGAAGAATGTGTTCCTTATTTTTTGTCCACCAACAAAGAAAGTAACGACTAATGCAGCTACTGTTGTTGTTGATAAAAGCCCAACAATTGGAAACTCAGCCAATCCTGGTTCAACAAGTCCTGAAACTTTAAAAATCATTCCTAATGATAAGCCAAACACGACAATTATCAAAATAGGTGAATACTTTGTTCCTGCTACTACTGATCTTGAAATAAGTATTATTGATAACATAATCAAAAGTGAAATAAAAAAGTGAATTAAAACTTCCATTAAATCCATTAATACATCCTCCTTGTATAATCTTTAGAGGTAATTGTATCATAAGTAATGCTGTTTTGGTACATATTTGTCTAATTCTACAATAAAATTTAAAATCTAATTCCCTTCCCCTCCATGAAAAA
>JAOZKH010000041.1 GCA_029935405.1 Vallitaleaceae bacterium
CTTCCGTAAATAATTCGCTTTGCGAACCGAGGCGTAGCCTCTTTATTTATAACTTAAAGTATTCTTCAAATTTATAAATAATTGTAAAGTCTCCTTTAGCTTTGATTTCACCCGTCATAAATGCGCGCTGCATTGTAACCTTACCTTGAAATATCTTCATAAATATTTCTTGTTTACCCGAAATAGATACATCAACATCTGCAACTTGTCCATAATAAGCTCTAATATGTTGATCATTTAATTCAATTACCGTATTTTCCTTTAGCTGGTCATCAAACAGTAGTTGAATAGTAGATTTAATAGCTTTTTTATTAATATATGCTTCCTTTAGAATGCCTGGAATAGAGTTGTCTTTATTATTTTTGTTAGCTAGCTTACGTTTAAAAAGCGAGCTCAACTGTTTAATATCCTCTTGTTGTCTCTCTACAAATGTATCATAATCCTCAATCATTCCTGTATTTAACGGACCTTTAACTTCCTCTGTTGTTTTGTTATATGTTGCAAGTTTTTTATCTACATGTGCATCTATTTCAGTCATAGGCATTTCTATTGAAACCTTTTCAGTTTTTCTACTTACAGGTAATATCCCCTTATCTTGTTTTAATATTCTAAAGTAGCTTTCTGACTTCTTATCGATACCGTATAACCAATCAAAATTTGTTTCAAGTTTTGCTGCTGTTTCAATTGATGCACAAAGGCTTACACCTTCTCTTCCTCCAAGAACTTCCCAAGATTTTCTTAAATGTTCGTATGCATCCCTTTCAAAACTATGTCTTGTAAATGCAACTCCCATTAACGGTTTATTCTCAAAATACTTTGTATCCCCATTAAAAAAACATTGATCCAAAAACTTTTGCATTCTATGACCTATACCATACCATTCAACATTAACACCTAATATAGCCCCACTTGAACTGTTTATATATGAAAGGGATTTTTCCATTGGAATATTTTCTTTATATAAGTCAATTCTATGTATTCCTAATCCAAGTTCTGTTAATATACTAGAAATTCTTTCTAGAGCAACTAATACAGGGTCATCAACAAATCCTTCTCCCCCATACACTATAGTAATATAATCTTTATTACTATCCTTTAACTTTGCTACTTTAACCTTCGTAAACATTCTCTTTTTTGGCTTGGTAATCTTAGATTGTTCTTTATTAATAATATTATCAATCGCTTTAATTGTAACTACTTCATCTAATCCTTCACCATACAAAATCGTTCTAAGCCTTGTTTTATCGTCCTTGTTAAACTTTTCTATCAGGCGATGGTATTTATTACTTGAAGGGGAAATAATTGGATAAAGCTTATAACTTTTCCCCATTATTCCTGTAACTAATAGTTGATCCTCTTTAATATTAACTTTTATATCTTTATTCCCTGTTATCCACCTTAATGGTTCATCGTTAATTGTAATAATGATTTGTGGTGAAATAAGTGATATTTCTTTTTCCAAATAAGGAACAAAAAAATCAAGTTCTTCATCTGATGGGGTTCTTGATACAATCCTACCTTTTTCATTAATTCTATACGGTCTGTATTTCATGAGATGAGTAATATATACATCTTCAATAGTTAAGCCTAATGGATCAAGTATCTCCATAAGCTTCTCTCTTTCATGCTCTAGAATGTTTTGACTATATTCTTCTTCTTTAGAACTTGGCATAAAACCTATAATCATAACTTTAGCATCGTAATTACCTTCACCTAATAAAAAGTGAAAAATCTCATTACTGCGGCTTGTCAGCTCTGCCGAACAAGCTTTATACATGGATTGAATCTTATCCTTCTTCATGTTTGGTTCCTCCTAATTGTCGTTTTCCTAGTACTACAATTGGTGTTGTTGCTATCAACCCTCCTACAAATCCTCCTATGTGGGCGAAGGCATCAACACTTGGACTAATTACACTATACAAAATTCCAAAGATAAAAATCAACCACATTATATAAGAATTAAGCCCTTCGATAGATTGTCCTGACGCTTTTGATAGTATTAGTATAGCACCAAGCAGACCATAAATACCACCACTAGCTCCTGCTGCAATAACATTTGTGCCAAGAAAAACACTTCCAAGATAGCTAAATAATCCACCCATTACTCCTGAAACTACATATATAAGCATATATTGATACGTATTTATAAATTTCTCTAAACGGGAACCAAATATATACAAACTTAATACATTATAGGTTAAATGAGCAAAACCTATATGAATAAACATTGATGAAAGCAACCGCCAATAACTACCAGTTTCTTGCATAACAGCAACGTTTATTGCCCCAAAACGCAATAATGTTTCACTACTAGTTGAACTACCATTAAATTCTAGTACCAACCACATTATAATGTTTATAATAATGAAAGCCAAACTAACATAACTATGATTATGAGTTCTAGTTAGCTCATAAAATTCTTGCATTCCTGTTGTAACAAGCTCTTTAATAGGTTTTTCAAGTCCTAAAACGGATTTCATTTGCTTCTCTGGAATAATTAAATCTTGTTCTAGACTATCTACAATCCAATGTACATCAACAAAGTCATCATCTAGATTCGGTGTGTAATTAACCTGGTGATAAATTTCCTTTGGATGATTCACTATTAAGATATTGAGTAATATAACCTTATCTGATTGAACTCCTGCAAATTGAGCTCTTGTCGTATTACGATACTGTTCATACATCTCATGATTATAAGCTTTTTCATCACTTAGAACTATTAAATTAATAAGATATAAACTGCTTTTTTGAAATGTTGCATACATAGAAACACTTTTAGTATCCGTTGGGATAGACTCAAAATGTCTTGCCCTAAAGTAGTTAGATAACATTTCAAATATATACATATTATCACTTGACATACCTATTCCTCCAATAATTAACAACACTAATATTTATCAATAACTTCTTTCAAAAATTATTATCTATATATATTATTTTAAAGGAGTGTAATTAGATGTCAATAGGCAATAATCTCTTTCATCTTTAAAACACCTGATGGTTTCATTGCCATATACTCTGTAAAACCTAATCCATAGTACTCTTCACTTAGATAAAACACCGTAAAAGACAAATCATTAATTGCTAGTTTATTAAAACTATTATCTTGTATCGGCAGCTCAAAAAAGTAATTCGAACAACGTTCATTAAAAATCGAGCCTTTATTTAAAGCTGTTTCAATTGTTTTTAGTATTACCTGTTCACGCTTTAATTCATCAACTAAGTCTTCTACTTTTTCATCTGTTAAAGCATTATAAACAGTTACTATATCTCCTAGATTATAGTAACTTATAAAATTCTCTTCCCTATGAATGTAATACATTTTTGGCAAAAACTCTTCAGATGTAGGATTATATAAAATAACACCATCATAATCAATAAACATAAAAAATGGGAAATCCTTTTTGCTATAGTTAAAATCACGCATATCTAAACTAGTGTAAAAAACCTGTATTACCTGCTCATAAGGAATTTCTATATTATATGCATCCTCACTATCATAATACGTTTCTCCATAGGTTTTCATTGCAAAAGCAGCGTCATAAGTCGCTTCTTCGATTTGTCCTTTAATCAATTGTAACATGCGCTGTTCATAATAGTTTTGTTGGCTACTAAACATTCCGACAAATATAAATGGCAACATAATAATAAATCCAATAACCCCAAACTTAAGAATCTCCATAACGAACCACCCCACCACTGACACAGTATACTCCAGGCCCTCCTGATGTTATTCCTAATAGTCTGTTAAAGCTTTGAGTTTTTGTTGGCGAAATGCTTTCTACCTTAACAAAAAAGAAATCACCAACAATCATATCATAACGTTCTATATTTTCAACGCTTAATACAATGTCCTCAGTATACGTACCATCATAATATGCTCTCATAACACTGTCATCTTCTGCAAAAACTTTTGATAAATGTTCAAATGTAATAGAATAATTTAATCCTGTACTATATATTTTTGCATAAAAATCATTTAACATAGGTCTATCGATATATCCAACTTCTCTTACTTTTTCACTAAAAGTATTTACTTCTACCTGTACAATATTATATATTATTTGGTCTTGTCGTTGATATGCAAACATACTTGGGATAACGAATAACATAATCACACATATTAAAATACTCAGTAGTTTCCACAAACTATCTTGTATCAACTGTAATCACCTGCCCTCTAAATGAATATACATATCTTTTACTTGCTTCTAGATTTATCAAACTCTCATTAATATCCATGGATTCTTCATCAAATAATACTTCAAGACCCAAAAGTTTCTCACTATCATTTAGTAAAATCCCAATAAAGTTTTCTTCTAATTCTTCTCCTGTCATAACAATGCTATCGCTGATTTCATCTATCCCTGTTGCCAATATTACTTCAGTACTTCTAATCGATTCATTTAATGGAATCATCCACGAATTATTTTCTAATTGATTATAACTCTTATCAAAAGAATACAATTTATTCTCATAATTAAAAAAAACAGATAATGCTACAACAAGTATTAATGCTCCAACGCCTATATATAACGATTTAAATATATTATCAAACATACTACTGTTGATTTGCCACAATGCCTTTTACAACATCGTTACTGTCATAAATCAGTTGTGCCATAAACTCACCATGTGGATTGATATAAGTTGTTGAAGTTTCGTCATTTAGGGCTTGTAAGTCACTATCGGTTGACGCTCTTGTTTTTCCGGTTAATGAAGAAGTTAATGTATTAGCCGATACTGATCCAGTACTAATATACTGACTATTTGAAGGATAACTTGTATTTACAAGTATAATAAACTCACCATCACTACTTTTATATTCTTTAATTGTATTAATCAACATGCTTCCTGATACAACCTCATTGTCAAAAGCTTGATACTTAGCTAATGATAGTTGCTCTGAGACAACACTTAACTGTTCTCCACCAACTTCAGCTACTGCTCTCCCTTGATTAAACAAAAACAATCCTGTACTTACTACCGCTACGAACATCATAATTCCTACACCTAACCATAAAGCTCTTTGTATATTTTGATCCATATTAATCTCTCCTTATACTATCTTAGTCTTCTGAAATTCAGTTACTAACGCAGTGTATACTGAACCGCATTATATTACATTTTTTTAATCCATCACTTTTTATTTTTTCGTTTATTATATTTCATGATTTTCTCACATTACTTGAGTAAAAAATCTTCCCAATTCATTAATACTGCTCATTATCATAGGTATTATCATATAAAATATGATTAAACTATAAGTTGGTAAAAACCCAATATTTTGCCCAATCAGCACTTTTCTTCCAACTAATTTTTCATTTTTCCACTTTCGTTTTTCAAAAAAATTATTTTTTTCCTGTACTAATTCATCAAAAGCCTCAAGAAGGGAAATATCTTCACTAGCCATAGCCAATTGACTAGTTAATCTTAACATTTCATCATTGCTAATGCTGTTTTGCATTTCTTCAATTGCTTCCTTCTCTCCTGTGGAAATATTTAACAAACATTTATGTAATAGATCTTTATAATATAAAGCATATACTTCCATCCACTCAATTACTTCTTCTACACTCATTCTTTTATTGTACATTAGCATCATTATAATACTTCTAAAACCTGCCACTTCATCTTCAACATCTAAAGCTCGAATTTTATTGTTAATATAACCATTGATTTCAGGAATAAAGTAGCTAATACCTCCAATTAGTAAGCATACTAAAAGTTGCCATAGTGATATCGAATATTTATGGTACAAAGCTACTTTTTCATTAATTCGGCTTGCTCTGTACTCATCTTTTGTTCCTATTTGCATTAAATACATATCTATCTCTTTTGTTCCTGTAAAACTTGAACTATTCTTAATAAATGAATAATCAATTATCGACTCTTGTTTTCTTTTAGTAATTTCTTCTTCAGTAAAATTCCCACCCATAAACGTATCACTATAATATACTTTTTCTTTCAGATTTACTCTTCCCTGCATTTGAACTGTTATGATAAGAATCATTGTAAAAACAAATCCTCCAATACAAAACAACCATTTTACTCTTATTGCGTAATCTAAATTCAGTTTCACTGCTCTTAGCCATTTTGAAAAACGATTACTAGTTCTCTTAATATTATCTAAGTTTTGAATTTTATTAAGTAATATCATTGATAGTATAATAACTGCTAATGTTATAATTTCAACATATTTCCCAGTAGGACTAGCATAAAATTTCCCAAGTGGAGCGAAGTTATTAATTGACCAATCTTTAAGTGGATTAATAAATAACAATGGTAACATGACAATAAAATTCATTGATTTTAACGCATAATTAAGACGTTGTCTTTTGTCAATTTCAAGTTGAATATTTTTGGTTAAAAAGCTTAAATTCATTAAATACACGCTACTTCCTTGTATTTTTGAATCTCCATATTCCATCGTTAATAATGAGAAGTTAACAAACATTTTCAAAAACGGATTAGGCGCAATTTCCATATAATTAGCAAGAGCTTCTAATGAGTTACTATCCATGAATATATTGTAAATCATTTCACCTTGTACAGACATTTCCCTTGATTGTTTTCCTAGATTTTGTGTTGCTTCATAAACAGCGTCATCAACAACCAAATATTCATAATATTTTTGTCTCACTTGACTTATAAACTCAAGCATCTGAGTCAATAACCTAGTATGACTATTAGATATAAAGTAATCAAGATAACTGTCAGAAATATACCAAACAAAAATCATAAATACCACTGTATATAAGAGACTTCCTGTGATCTGCCAAAAAACTGTTATCATAATAGCTACTGCACATAATAAGCCAGTAATAATACTTGTTGTTTTTTTGATTAAATATTGCTTATCTTTTTCTCCAACAATTACTAAACTTTTTCTAAGATTTTCAATTAGCGATTTAATAATAGGCAAAGTTTCATATAATCTATATAAACGATAATATGACTTGTTAATCTCTCTCTTTGAACCTATGGCATCTTTTCTACGCTTTTCTATGTCTTTTTGAAAGTCATTTTTTCTTCTGCCGTACTTACTACTAATAATCACTATCAATAAGATAATCGTTATTACAATGCTAACCATACTTATATATATAAGCATATTCACTCCCCCAAGTATTATTTAAAAATTCTTTAAATTCTGCCTGATCATCTACAGTCATTAATCCTAACATGGATTCAACCGTTTCATCTGTCAAAGCTTCTCCTTGTTGATATCCCCCGTTTTCATAATATATCACTACTCTTTCACTATAAGTTTTTCCCCTTGTTCGTTTTTCAAAGTACTCAACCATGGTATCCATAAAAGCTACTATTTTATCTTGATCATCTTCTAAATATTTTTTTGAAAATCCAACTTGTTCACTTACAGCTACTATTTCCGTAATTCTTTCAATAAATCTATTTCCTTCATAATCCTTCTTCAAATGGATATTAAAATCTAATACTCTTACAACCTGTTCTTCTGCTATTTTTTCATCTCTAAACACATTACATTTAAGCAAACTATTTCTAAGAGATAGTACTAAATCACTAACGGTTTTTCCATGATGGGTAAACACGGTGAATAATGAAGCGACTTGAGCCATCTGCAACATTAGAACACTTATTTCATCCGTTGCTATTTCGCCAAGAATATTTACTGTACCATCGGTTTTTTTCTGTAAATCTAATCCTTCTTGCCCTGATACATTATCCGTTTCTTTAAAAGTAAGAATATTTCTCTTTGGATATAGTTTTCTTAAATTCAATTCAAAAGCCATTTCCTGAATTCTCAAAGTCAGTGTAGGATAAATATGTCTTATCATAGCCATTAATAAAGTAGTTTTCCCTGACCCTTGAGCCCCTGTTATAGAAGTTATTCTTCCCCCCTTCATTAAATATCTTAACAAATCTATTAACATTTCATGTCCTGGTGCTTTAATCAATTCATCTAATTCAATATTTTTGAGGTGAAATTTTCTTACAAAGAAGGCCCAACTTTCTGAAAATGGCGGTCTGACAACAACAACACGACTTCCATCTTTCATCTCGTTAACTTTGTATCCAACATCCTCTGATAGTTGTCCTGCCTTATTATATCTATATATTCCCTGACACACTCTCTTTAATTCTCTTTCACTTCCAAAACTCAAAAACGAAAGATGTACTGATTTTCCTTTATAGAAAATCCAGATACTTTCATAATTTCTAGGATATTTATCAAAGTCTTTTATTGGATTAATATTATCAAGCATCTCCGTGTCAATTACACCTGAAACACCTCCTGAAACCCCGTCAATATCCATGTCCCGAATTTTATCTACAGCACCAAACCCTTTATAGCTTTCATAAATTCTTTGAGCAATCACAGCTATTTTCTCATCATAGCTCAAGTTAATATGATGATTATAATATGACTCTTCAACTTGCTCTTTGGTAATCGTATAAACTGGTAATTCTTCACCTTCGATATGTTTAGGCAAATACCAACTTTCTCTTTCAATCAATTTACTTAATCCTTGACCTTTATATTCTTTATAATAAATCATCATGAGAATATCAAACTTATCTTTAGAAGTTAAAAATCCAGGTTTGTTAAAATATATGACATGATCAACATCTTCCTTCGTAATATAATAATTTTTTAAGAGATCACATATAAAGTCAACAATATATGCCTTATCCTCATAACTTCCGTTACTACAGCCTTTTAGTGCCTTTTTTAATTGAACTCTTTTGGTTATTTCACGTTTGTAAATTTCATTGGTCTGTGAATATCCTGTAAAATGCTGAGTTGTTAGTTGAAACATCATTTCCTTAATTTCATTAATAAGGTAATTTATTTCATATTGTTCATGGCTTTTTTTTATCTGTCCTAAAACTTCCTTTTTCATCTGCCTACTAATAATCAATGCTACTAAAAGGCAGGATATAACCAGTAATATAACAATCAAGAAAAATTCTATTTGATTAGACATTAGGAACCTCCTGATACAAACTTATCACTTGTTTTACTAGCTGATTAACTTTCTTTAGATAATCATTAAAATCACCATTTCGCTTACTATGAATCTGTCTTAGTACAAAATCAATCAATTCACTTCTATTACAGTTATCTATAATTTCAACACTATAAGGAATACCTATTGGAACCTTTATGTGATACGGTTTAATCAAAGTTTTAACTGACATATTACTATTAACATTATATTTATTAAGTGTAAATATAATATTTAAATCATGTGCTTTAAGCAATTCTTTGTTCTCATTAATCTTATTCATTAATTTATCTAATCGGAAGCTATTTGCACTACCTACAATTATTAGTACATTTGTTTCTTGTAAGATTTTGCTAAAAATAGCACTGTCTATTGAAACATTTAAATCCGTTAATACAACGTCGTAAAATTGATTTGCTTTATGTAATAGATACATGTAGTTATTAATAAAACTATCTGTAAGTTCATATGTTTTATCAGCACTAAGAAAATCTAAGTTTGAATGAGCCAAAAGCGAATAACAGTAGTCTTTAACCATATTAGCTTCAAGTTTTCCATTATTAATAAGTCTAAATAATCCATCAATATTCGCTTCACCAATTTGACCGTATCTATCTCTTTCCCCAGGTTTTAAAATATAATTTTCCATACTAAGATCACTACTTAAGGTATGTGTCAGCAAAGTTTTATGATTATGATTAGCAGCAATAAGTGTTGCCAAAATTGATGTGAGCGTAGTGGTTCCTTCGCCTTCTAGAGTGCTAGACCAAACCGCTATCTGCATATCTCCCCCTCCTTTTAGACTCTGCCTTTTTCTTAATATCCTTTGATTGTTCATCTTTAAGTGTATGACAAATTTGTCGTAACTGTCTTTTGTAATATCTAGATAACAAGCGATAACTAAATGTATTATTATACTCATCTTCAATAGATAAAATATGATCTGTTTCAGTAAAATCAATACATATTATCTTTGGATTATTATTAACTTTAATGCCTTTTAACATTCGATTAGAAATATATTTTTTATGAATCATGCTATCTTTAAAGTAATCTACAATAACAACAATCATATTACTAAAATCCCCATCATGCACTTTACTAATTTCTCTAAGTTGACTTTTAATCCAGTCTTGAGATTCTATAGATGTTGTAGCAACTAATAATATTACTTCATCTTTAATCACAAGCCCCTTTTTAGTAAATATATTCATTTGAAACTCTAACCCTTTGCAAAAATATTCACTACTTTTTGTATTATCATTACGAATATCCATAAACCCTCCTAAAAATCAAATTCCGAATCTTCTTCTGTATTATTTTCCTCTTCTGCATTTTCCTCTTCTGTATCATTCTCTTCTACATTCTCTTCTTCTGTATCATTTTCCTTATCAGTATTATTCTCTTCTAGGTCATTATAATCGCTACCGTTATTGTCCTCCGCTTCATTTGTGTTATCTTCTCCCATGCTAACCTGATCATCTTCTTCGCCAAGGAGTTTACTGCTATCTGTTGTTTCCCCATCAACAAGCTCTGTGGCAATCAACTCATAATTATATAAAAATCCTTCTTGATCAAAAAATTCTTCTAAGCTTTCATCTAATATTTTTCTAGAGTTTAAGACTTTTGCATCTGTTTGATATATTAAAGAAAGGCTTTGTGCATTTGGATTAAGTGGATATCTACTATATTCCCTATTATCACTAATTGCTTTGACTGCACTTATTTCATCTTTTAGATCTAATTCAATACTTTCTTGTTGTGTAATATACATTTTTGTACCTGCATATAAATTCCCATCTTCTCTTGCACTTGAGTAACTTAAAATCTCCTCTTGTCCAAGGGCAATAAAAAACGTGTTTGCCTCAATATTTATATGTAAAATTTCTTTGTTCTTAATCACCGTATAATCTTGTCCTGTTGGATAATGAATCCTTAAATTTACTTGGTCACCAATAGCTAATATCTCAGGAATTCTTATCCCACTGATTTCTATGACTTCTTGCTTAACTTCAAATAATTCGACCTTAGTTACCATAGCTTCTGTCAACATAGTAAGTGGTGATATATCAATAGTTAATTTTTTATTTAATAATTCATCGATATTTAAAACTACCTTGTCCGGTATTATGTTTATATCCACTTCAAGTGCTTGAATCATGTCTCTTGTAATAATCTCTCCTTTATCTCCTGTCTCTGACAAAGTATAAACTTTCTTTTTTATTGACTTTTCTTTTTCTGCTATAGCTGTCACTTGAAATTGGCTATCCATTAACACTAAATTCATGGCCTCTTCATTACCTCTAATTAGAAATAGATAACATAACATAACAATGATTAATGCGCTCATAAAACCTATTACTCCTGAAATTATTAAATTTTTCCATCGTTGACGAATAATCGACATAACATCCCCCTATATATTCAAAATACTTTCTACCACTTTATTCAACTGCTTATCCCATAAAAAAGGATCCTTAATGTATGGAAAACTTATTGCATTAGATTTATATCTTCTATGAAACAAATTCACTTCATCTGTGTTTCCAAGATTAATTATGTGAGTAAACTTCTCAGTATTTTTTTTGTTAACAAATCTTTCAAACTCATGTAATTTCCATTCATTTCCATTACCAATGATAATTTTTATATCCATATCATAAAACTCCTTAGGTATTGTTCCAAAGCCAAAATCAACTATAACCACTTGATATTTCTCGTTTTTAATATCACTCAATAAACCTTTGTAGTTCTTATAAAAAGTGCATTTTTTAATAGTGAATTTACTTGTTATGGCTTTAAATTTCAAACCTTCATAAGCTTCCTCTATTTTCTCAAAGGTAACTCCTGTTGTTCTTTCAACTAATGCAGTTTGAGTTTTATTTTTATTAAAATATGTAGATAGTGCAAATGTTAAGTGGCTTGAACCACTTCCCTTTGTTGTACCTAAAACCCCTATTGTTATTGTTTTGTGAGATTGGCTAATCCTATTTTGGATTTGACTTGTTCCCAAAAACTTTTTCTTCTTGTACATAACAATTCTACTCCCATCTTCATAAGAATATCTACGAATACTCCATTGTTCTTATCTATATCTTCAAATGGAATATGTGGAATATGAAACATAGTTACCGCTTCTAACGAATCTTTGATTTCATTAAATAAATTTTTAGAACAATTGTTAATAAAATATACGTCTTCTCGCCCTTTAGGTGTTAGAACATGCTCTTCAAATATATCTATTGACCACGGACTAACAGAAACAACATTTATATCAATAACATCACTATTAGTTATAGTATCTGTCAATTCATTTTCTGCATCAACAATCAATATATTATAATCATTAATACTCTCACCAAGTTGATAATTCATTTTACTCCAATTATTTAACAATAAAATTGGTATATTCTCATAATATAAAATATGATTTTTGATAAGACTAGACATCTGAAACTCTAATGTTTCAAATTTATTAGTCATTCCAATTACAAGTGGTTTATATCCCATCAATATTAGCTGTTTTGCCATAGCTAACGTACTATATGTAGCTCCTGCCCCTTTTGTAATACCTTTTATCACCAACATATGATTTTCAAAGCTTTTTAATTCCTTATATATCATTACTTCTTTATGTATATTAATTAGTGCTTCTAAGGCTCTTAGCATGTCATCTACGGTCTGATACCGCTTTTCCATATTAATATAGCAAGCCTTTAACAAAATAGATTCTAGTTCCACTGATACATCCTGTCTTATCTTCGAAAAGGGCACCTGTCTATATGGTGGTTTACCAAGATCTAAATTACTTAATAAATTATATAATGTCGCACCAATACCAAAAACATCGGTTCTAACGTCACTTTGAGAAAATCCAAACTGTTCCGGCGACGCAAAACCCTTTGTTCCTAAATACTCTGTATCTCTATTTTTATTAGGATTATGATATCTTGCTATACCAAAATCTATAAGTTTTATTGCCTTACTATCTGTGATAATAATATTCCCTGGTTTTAGGTCTCTATAAATCAAAGGTTTATCTAACTCTTCATGTAAAAATTTAATGATTTTACATAGTTTAATTCCTATGCTAATGACCTGCAACTCAGTTAAACCCTTTTCATTAGGATTGTTAGTTAAATATTCTTCTAAATACTCATTCAATGTTTCACCCTGAATATATTCACGAATGAGTACCACAAAATCACCCTCATCAAAAACATCAATTATTATTGGTATTCCTTGATGACGAATATTTTTTAGCATGTCAATTTCTCTGTAACACGCGCCATTACTTTTACCTATTTTTTTGATTATCCAATAGGAATTAAGCTGAATATGTTCAGCTAACACAACACAAATCTCCGGGCTATCTTTAAGCACCTGTAAGACTTTGTATTTATCACGATAGACCTCTCCAATCGTCATGATCTCTCCTTTACCATATGTAGTTTTATATATTTTGAGATATACCATTTAGAATATTATATTTATAGGTATTTCTCCTTATTAATTAGTGCTCCCTTTATTATGTCTACAAGAAAGTTCCTCATTAGTTTCATGTCACTTTCCTTCCGTAAACAACCGCAAACGGACATGTCGTAGCCACTTTGTTTATTATAACATAGAAAAAACAAGAATGTGTCCACAAATTGTGGACACATTCTTGTTTTTGGATTATATTTTTATTTCTATTGCTATTTCTGTAATTCTTTAAACAACTTACTTACCGACTGATTAAAATGAATCGCTGTAATTGCATTAGCAAAAATATCACAAACACTTAGCTGTTTAATACAGTCTATATTCTTATAATTATCTATTTCAATTGTATCTAATATAACAAGCTCTTCGATTGGTGACTTTTCAATTCTTTCAATTGCAGGTCCTGACAAAACAGGATGTGTACAACAGGCAAAAATACGTTTTGCACCTTTTTCCTCCATTGCATTAGCAGCATTACAAATTGTTCCTGCTGTATCAATCATATCATCTACCATTATAACGTTTTTACCTTCTACATCACCTATAACACTCATCACTTCACTGACATTAGCTTCAGGGCGACGTTTGTCAATAATAGCAAGTGGCACATCAATTTGTCCTGAAAAAGTACGGCTTCGCTTTACCGATCCAATATCAGGTGCAACAACGACAAATTC
Organism: Vallitaleaceae bacterium; assembly: GCA_029935405.1. Classification (GTDB taxonomy): domain Bacteria; phylum Bacillota; class Clostridia; order Lachnospirales; family Vallitaleaceae; genus UBA1351. Next base: position 14,159 of record JAOZKH010000041.1, read on the forward strand.
ACCATCTATTTCTTGGATTTTTTTCTTATAATAATCAACTAACATTGGATTTCCTAACATATGATCTACCGGAATACTAAAAAACCCTTGAATTTGTGCTGAGTGTAAATCCATAGTAAGTACTCTATCTACTCCTGCTGCATTAAGAAGGTCTGCAACTAATCTTGCACTAATTGGATCTCTTGCTCTTGCTTTACGGTCTTGTCTTGCATAACCATAATACGGTATAACAGCAGTAATTCTACCTGCTGAAGCACGTCTTAATGCATCAACTGTAATCAAAAGTTCCATTAGGTTATCATTAACAGGGTTTGACGTTGATTGAATGACAAAACAGTCATGTCCACGTACTAATTCACCTATTCTCACATAACTCTCACCATCGCTAAATTGTCCTGCTTGTATATCTGCTAAGTCGCAACCTAATGATTGTGCGATTTTTTTAGCAAGTGTCTTATTCGAGTTACAAGAAAAGATTTTGATACCATCAACCGGTTTAATAGTACTGGTCATTATTTTCCTCCTAGTCGTAATAAATAATTCTATAATTCTAGATAGTTTCGATTACATATATTTATTGTCTTTTTTTCACCCATTCAAGTTTATTCTCTTGTCTTGCTCGTGCTATTGCTAGAGCATCTTTTGGTACAGTTTTTGTAATAGTTGAGCCTGCAGCTGTGTAGGCATTACTCTCAACTATAACCGGAGATATTAAGTTAGTATTACAACCAATAAAAGCGTGATCTCCAATTACTGACCGATGTTTACTCTTACCATCATAGTTAACTACAACTGTACCACATCCAAAGTTAACATATTCTCCAACATCTGCATCGCCAATATATGTTAAATGTGAAATCTTTGTATGATCTTTAATTGTTGCATTTTTAATCTCTACAAAATCTCCCACCTTTATATGGTTTCCTATATCACTATTTGGTCTAATGTATGCAAAAGGACCAATCGTTGTGTGGTTTCCAATTTTACTATTTAAAACTGTTGATTGATCTATCTTTGTGAACTCACCAATGTGACTGTCTATTATTTTAGTGTTAGGGCCAATTGTTGTTCCCCATCCAATTGAAGTTTTTCCTTCAATAATAGTTCCAGGCATTATTGTGACCTCTTTTGATAGTTCCACATCCTTACCTATGTATACCTGGTTAGCATCTATCATTGTTACTCCAGCTTCCATCCATGCATAGTTGATACGATGACGAATAATTGATGTTGCTTCAAATAATTGAACTTTTGAATTTACACCTAAAATTTCCTCATAATCAAATATTTTCATCGCTTCTACTTTAAGTCCATCATTCATAATACTTTCTAATGTATCAGGAAGATAATATTCGCCCTGACTATTATCATTAGTAAGTTTATCTAACGAATCTTTTAATGCTGACGCGTTATATATATACATTCCAGAATTGATTTCTTTGACTTTGCGTTCTGTCTTAGTTGCATCTTTATGTTCGACGCTTTTTAGAAAATCACCTTCATCACTTCTAATAATTCGTCCATATCCATTGGAATTATCAACTACTGTTGACAAAACAGTAACACCATGATTATTCATATCATGATATTCTCGAAGTTTAGATAAACTAGCTCCTGTTATTAGTGGAGTGTCTCCAAACAAAACGAAAACTTGACCTTGTGTACCAATAAAATCACTAGTCTGCATCACTGCATGACCTGTTCCAAGCTGCTTTTCTTGAGTAACAAAAGTAACAGGGTATTTAACGGAATCAATAACTGCTTCCTTACCATGTCCCACAACTACGCATATTTCTGTTGCTCCTGCTTCAATAGCTGATTCAATAACATAATCTAACATGGTTTTATCCATGATTTTATGTATCACCTTTGGTTTTTCAGATTTCATACGTGTTCCGGCACCTGCTGCTAGTATCACTGCTTTTATAACGGACATTGTATACACACTCCTTTTCCACAACATATTTTACATTAATTTCCCCATATTAGCAAGTACTTATTACTAATAAAACTTCATTATAGATTCAAAAAAACACTTCTGCTCTATATAGCAGAAGTGTTTTGTCTAGTCTTCATCTAATTGATATTCTTCATTTTGTTCTGCCAAAGAAACAGTCTCATATTTGTTTAAGATTGCTTTTTGAAGCTTTTCTCTTGTTTCTGAATTGATCGGATGAGCTATATCTCTAAATTCTCCATCCAAAGCTTTACGACTTGGCATCGCAATAAACAATCCTTTTTCCCCTTCGATAATTTTAATGTCGTGAACAACAAACTCATTATCGAATGTAATAGAAACAACAGCTTTCATTTTACCATCTTTTGCTACCTTACGAACCCTTACATCAGTGATTTCCATTTGTGTACCCCTTTCCGTAACATGTTGCAAACACTCTAACCCACTTCTCTAAATATTTAGTAATATACATAATATTATAAACTACTTAATATTACTTTACAACTATTTTTGATTTATTTGACAATTGTCAAACTTTTTACTACTAAATGCCTAATTGTGGAACAAACTTTAATTACAAGTACATTATAACTCTAGAAATAAATTTTTTCTTTGTTATCGATTATTCTAGGTTCCACACTATTTGATTTGTAGACTGAACCATCACTAATTGTACTTTTACTTTCAACAATACAGTTTTCTAGAACGCAGTTATCACCTATATAAGTACCCTCAAGAATAATGGAATTTTTAATAATAGTATTTTTACCTATAAAAACTTTTCTAAACAATAACGAATCCATAATTGTGCCATTCAAAATACAGCCACTTGAACACAAACTATTTGATAGATTAGAACCTCGATTAAACTTTGCTGGTGGTTCATCCTCTACTTTTGATAAAATATTTGGATACTCCTTAAAAAACATATCCCTTAATTCCTTATTTAGAAACTCCATATTTGCCTTATAGTATGACTTAAGAGCAGCAATTGAGCGCCAATGACCTTGAAATTCATAAGCTGCAATAGTCTTTTGTTTACGATAACGAATAAGCACATCATGAACAAAATCATATCTTTCTTCTTTAGCTGATTCTTCAATCATTTCGATTAACAACCTTCGCCTAACAATATACATACCTGCCGAAACCAAATTATCCACCGGTTCAATTGGTTTTTCCTCAAATTCAATAATTCGATTTTCATCATCTATCTCTATATGTCCAAACCTTGTCAAGTCTTCATCTTCCACACGTTTACAAACAACAGTTATATCCGCCTGTTTCTCCATATGGTATTTAAGAACTTCATTAAAGTCTATTTTACATATACTATCACCTTGAACGATTATTACATATGTTTCATGAGCATCTTTAAGATAACTTATATTTTGATATATTGCGTCAGCTGTTCCACGATACCACAAACTATTGTCACGAGTAATAAAAGGTGTAAACACATATAATCCACCATGCTTACGACCAAAATCCCACCATTTAGATGAACTTAGGTGTTCGATTAGCGACCTTGAATTATACTGAGTAACTACTGCAACTTTATTAACTCCTGAATTAGTTAGGTTGCTAAGACTAAAGTCAATTGCCCTATAACTACCTGCTACAGGCATCGCTGCTAGTGCTCTATTATAGGTTAATTCCTTTAATCTCTCATTTTTGCCACCAGCTAAAACAATCCCTAATGCTTTCATATATCCCCCTCCTCATGGAGTAGATTTTTACCACTTTCTATTCTTCCATTAATAATTTTTTCTTGAGTAATAGTTCCACTTATAGCACAGTTTTTGCCAATCCATACGTTGTCAGGTATTATTGTTCCTTCTCCAATAACGCTAATTCCAGAATTATAAATCTCAGGAAATTCATCATTAACTTTGTTTTCTCCTTCACCTATAACAACATTTTTACCAACGATAGCTCTTTCTGAAATAATTCCCTTTATAATTATTGTTCCTTCTTTTATTATAGCCTCTGACATAATAATTGAATCATAAATTTTTGTACCTTTTTCAATAATAACATTAGAACCTATTACTGAATTATAAACTTCTCCATACACTTCAGTACCCTCTCCTAATATGCAAACATCTACAACTGCTCCTTCAGCAATATATTGAGGTGGTTGTATTGCATTTTTAGTATATATTTTCCAGTATTCTTCATATAAGTTAAACTCAGGGATCAAATTAATAAGTTCCATATTTGTTTCCCAATATGACTCTAGTGTTCCAACATCTTTCCAAAATCCTTCAAATTCATAGGCTACAATACTATGACCACACTCTAAACAACGAGGGATAATATGTTTACCAAAATCACTATTATTATATCTTGATTCCGCCTTAACTAATGCCTCTTTTAGCAAACTCCATTTAAAAATATAAATTCCCATAGACGCCAAATCATTTTTAGGATGCTCTGGTTTTTCATCAAATTCAATAATATTATTATCATCATCAGTATTCATAATTCCAAATCTATGGGCTTCATGTATTGGAACCTTAAAAACAGCTATACTTACATCTGCATTTTTACGTTTATGATAGTTAAGCATATTTTCATAATCCATCTTATAAATATGGTCTCCAGATAAGATCATAACATATTCTGGATCATAGTAATCTACAAATGGAATGTTTTGATATATTGCATTTGCTGTTCCTGAGTACCAAGTTTCATTGTCACGACTTAAATATGGCGACAACACAGATACGCCACCAAAACTTTTATCCAAATCCCAAGGAATTCCTATTCCTATATGTCTGTTGAGTTTTAAAGTTTGATATTGAGTAAGTACCCCAACAGTATCAATTCCAGAATTAATACAATTGCTAAGTGTAAAGTCAATTATCTTATATTTTCCGCCAAAAGATACTGCAGGTTTTGCTATATGGTTAGTAAGTATTCCTAGGCGACTACCTTGTCCACCTGCTAATAACATGGCAATGATTTCTTTCTTATGCATCTTGACCTCCTTACCTTAAAATACTACTTTTATTCCTTCGATGTTTTCCTATTTTGAATTTTATGACTTGA
>JAOZKH010000160.1 GCA_029935405.1 Vallitaleaceae bacterium
GTTATTTTAATATATACACAACAACCTTTTTAGCTAATATAATTATTAACATGTACATTATTTCTTCCGTTGTTTTTTGCTTCATAAAGTGCTATATCTGCTGCATTCAGCAGCTGTTCAATCTTTGTCTTAGTTGATGGAAATATAGTTGAAACACCTATACTTATTGTAACCCTATAATAAGGTGATTTATTGTGAATAATATTTAGTTCATATACTGCCAACCGAATTTTATCAGCTATATCCACGGCTTCTTCACTTAAAACATTATTTAATACAACAACAAATTCTTCGCCACCATATCTAGCAAATACGTCTTCTTTTCTTAGCAGGTCCTTTATACTATTACTTAATAACTTTAATACTTCATCACCTTTCATATGACCATAGGTGTCATTGTACTCCTTGAAATTATCAATATCTATCATTAACAATGATAGATCATTTTTATCTCTTGCACTTTCCCATATATTTTCTAAGCTAATATCTAAATATCTCCGATTATGTATTCCCGTTAAAAAATCCTTTTCATTATCACTTACTAATGTTTTATTCGTCTTATAAAGTACAGATTTCATTCTACTTATAAAATATATAAGAATTAGTATAACTATAACAATCCCCATATTAAGAATTAGGTTTTTATCAATTATTCTTTCAAAAAAACCTTGATCCTCTTCTTCTGTGGCAACTGCCATATACCAATCTACATCCACTATTTTTTGGACAATTCCTCGTATTTCCTGTTCCTGATACGCGTATTCAAGTTCTACAATTTTTGATGTTTGCTTTACCTGTTCAAAGTAATCAATATAAACTTTATTTTTTAGGTCAGTATATATATTTTGTCCAATCAATTCCGGTTTATCTGTATGAGCAATAAATGTGCCTTCTTTGTCTAGCAAGTAGGTATATATTTTTTCGCCTTCAATACTTTTTTTAAGGTAATCATTAATATTACTTAAGAATACATCTGTAGAAATCACACCTACAAAAGTTTCATTTATATGAAGCGGCGAGCTAATTGTAACCAATAATTCTTCTGTTTCGCGATCGATATACACTCTTGAAATAATTGTTTCCTCAGCAATAACAGCGTCTTTATACCACACACGCTCGCGTGGATCATAATCATCAGGTGGTATCCATTCACTTCCTGTAATAAAATCTCCATTATCTAACCCAATATATATTTGTGAAATATCAGGGTCATCATTATTAATATCTAGAAAAAAATTACGAGAACTCATCTCAGTAATTTCCTCAAGACTAAAATTATCAACAATGTCTTTTGCTGTATTTAGTGCTTGTACTTTTTTACTAATCCATGCACCAAAATCAGTAGTTACTTTACTTAAATCATTAACTAGCCTACTGTACTGTTCAGCTTTGATTTTACTTTCTAAGCTATTAATATTATACATACTAATTAATACTATGGTTAATACTAATAAACTAATTATTGCCGTAAATTGTTTTTTCATATATATCACCCTAATTAATTATATACTATTTTGCACATAAAAACACCAATCAATCCATATCCACTAAATCTCCAATGACCTGAGACAACATATTCTTCAATCTTTCCTTATCTAACTGTATATACATTTTATTTTTAACACCTTGTTCGAATGAGATGAGACCTAATGCAAACATTTTGTTTACATGATAACTCATTGTAGCAGGGGTGATCTTGAATTTTTTTGCTAGTTCTGTTGCACACCATTTTTCTTTTGACAGCATTTGAATCATTTGATAACGCTTAGGGTCTGATAAAAATTTAAGCAAAGATTGGATTAAATCCTGCTCAGAACTCTCAGGGACCATTTTTTCAAGATTATAATGATATACAACAATTGCTTTGTCTTCCTCTACGCTAAGCGACAACTTATAATATGTACAGAAAGTCATATATGGTGTTAATTTATGACCTTGTAACTCATCTTCTTTTATGACATTTGATGTTAAATCAAGAATGAATCGAATAGAATCAGCTTTCATTTTCTTGTTATGTTCCTTGAGTTTTGTATCTATAACATCTTTCATTGGAACATATTTTTCGGTTGTGAATGTTTCTTTCAATGATCTGATAGCATTCTTGAAAATCGAATTAAACATCCTTTCATCTTTTAACGTTTCAAGAATCAATTCAGTTTCTTTGTTATAGTTTTCAATGGAATTAGGACTGTCATAGTTATCTTTCATAGCTTCGATTAATTTTTCAGAAGTGATTACTTTTTCATCAATTTCAAATATTTTATGAATGAATGACTTAAAATCCTCAAGAGATTGATCTTCTAGTTGTATGTCTATAAATGCAAGATTCGTTAAGTAATGTTCAAATACAGATACGTTTTTAAAGAACATGTCTAATTCATTACGCTGAATATATGTTAGTGTATCATTATAAAATTTATTTGCTTCTTTATATAACCCAAGAATTCGTTTTTTGACGATTTTATTATTCAATTCAGGATTTTGTTTCACTTCTGAATTGAAAATTTTACGCATATCTTTTTCATTAGCGCTCGTGCTCATGAATGAAATGAAGTCAAAATCAATTTTGTATTTTACTATAGCCTTCATGCTGAATACTCCAATCTAACTCGTTTTAATCATTATAACTTAATATTGTTATAATTAAAAGTTTATATCAATTTAGAGAAGTGCAATATACTTGACTAGAGTATATTGCACTTCTCGGGAAAGGACATTTTTCTATTATTATCGCATTATATTGTAAGACTGGGCAACTTGACTAAAGATTTCAGATCTTTTAATGTTTTCTTTAAGATCCTTCCGGCGTATAAATCGAGTTCTTATTTTTTTACTTTCTCTTTTCATATTATAACCTCCATAACATATTGATACATTACTAATGTTAACCGCTTTCAAGAAATGTGATTATTATCTAATTTGTTTGTTTAGCTAATTATATGACAGTTATCTAACTATGTCAAGCTTTATTTGTAATTAGATTTTTATCTAACTATTATTTCGATGATTCATTTCATTTTTTCTGTAATTTCTTCTCTTGAAATACTTACAAAATATAATATAATAAAAAATTACAATACTGTCTACACTAAAAAAGGTGGATTCCTTAGTAGGAACCACCTTAATAATTAACCGGAATAACAGAGTCATATATTTTTTCAATATCATTCAAATTCGTTTCATTATCTTTTAGATATGTTTCAAAAAACTTTAATACATATTCTAGTTGAATTTTTGAACTTACTTGACTGTCCAATTCTCCTGCAAATCCAAAAGCTTGAAGAATCGGTCTATACATATATAACATTGTAAAATCTAAATGATTGACACCGTTCATTTGATAAGTCATCGGTTTTATCACTGAATGATTTATTAGCGTTGTTAAATATCCGTTATTATATCCTTCTTCCCACTGCTCACTTCTGATAAACAAACTTGGAACATCGAGACCGATTTTCAATAGCTCGTCTTCAATTGGCTCAACCCAAGGATCGAATCCGAAAACTGCCTTAATTCTATCATCTTCAATAGCTATTTTTACAACACCGCCACCGCCTGTCGAATGTCCAAGGGTACCAATTCGATCAAGGTCAAGCCTGCCATCGATTAACTCTGAATCATCTAATTCTTCTAAATAATCTAAAACAAAACGACTATCATAAGCATAAGTTGTTACCAGTGCGTTGGCATAATCAAGAAAATCTTCTGTTTCATTTCGATTCGGAAGTGCTCCATAATCAACTTCTATCACCTCTCCATTATCAAAAACCGTTGCAAGCGAACCATAAGTGTGATCGATGCTAATTGCGATATAACCATGACTTGCCAATAACTCTCCAATATCGGTATGAATATTTCTATACCCTGTCCATCCATGAGAAATTATTACAATAGGATATTTTTCCTCTTTTTCACTAATAGGAACACCTTTATAGCTGTTAGATTTAATAAGGCTAGAATAGTCAATTAAAAACCCTGGCAAACCAATGTCTTTTGGTATCATTCTTGAAACCTTCACTCCATCTTCTATCCATGGAGCTCTTTCACCCTCTGTTACATCATCACTTGGATACCACATTTGTGCCTTGAACTTTCGCTCTTCACCTATTTTGTCTCCATATAACTCCAAACGTTCTTTATCCACCAGATCAAAACTAATCGTTCCAACACTGTAACTACCTGTAGGTTCAGGCAGTTTATTTACTTGAAAAAACATAATTAAGCCCAATGATATTATAGACAAGCTTAGGAAAAAAACACCAAACACTTTCTTTTCACCAAATTCCCCAATAGACAATCGTTTCTTTCTAATAAATAGAAATCGATATAAAAGGTATACTATATAAATATAAATTCCACCCATTTGCCATCGTACTCCTTCAAAAAGAATATGAGCAACAAGAATAGGTATGGTCAGTATAATCATCCTTGTATAATACAGTTAAAGTAATAAACATGTTTTGTTTCCGAATATTCCTTCAACTATTTATTTTATTGTTCGTGGTCAAAAACAAATTCAACCACTATTATTTTCTAACATTTTATATTATAGTTTCTTATAAGAGTATTTGCGTTTCCTCCTTGAATGACTCCTTTTGGAGTTTATATTCGCAACATAGCATGCATTCTATGAGATTCATTGATTTAGCTGGTTGAATTTCTCTTTGATCATTAACAGAGAACTATTCGTGTCAAGAACAAGGTTAATGCCTCATATAATTACTCTTACTATTTTTGAAAGGATGTGTCTTTATGTCACAATTTTATGATTTACCTGTTATCGGTGTTGATGTTGCTGCTAACTTTTCAGTTGCTACTGTTCTAAAACCAAATGGTGATATTTTTAAGAAAAACTTTCGTTTCGTACACACTCTTGATGGCTTCAACACTTTTCTTCAACTAATCCATAGAACAGAAGAAGAGTTCAACAGTAGGCCCAGAGTATTTTGCGAATCCACGGGTATTT
>JAOZKH010000042.1:0-6682 GCA_029935405.1 Vallitaleaceae bacterium
AATGGTTAAAGTTCAACTATGTAGTTTTGACACCCTAACCATTTATTAAAAATTATATATAATTAGCTTGAAAAGTGGAACATCTTAGTGAAAAGCTGATGAACTGCTTTTTTTGCTGACTCCAGCAATTGTTTAATTTATTAGCAGTGAGTTGAATTTACCATAAGCCTATGGTATAGTTGTTTAAGAAAATAGTAACAAAAAATATAATAATTAGGTGAGATAGATGAGACTAATAGTTCAAAAATTTGGCGGCACGAGTGTTGCTACAGAAGATGGAAGAAAAAGAGTTCTACAAATTATAAAAGATGCAAAATCAAAGTATGATGGAGTGATAGTTATTGTTTCTGCAATGGGAAGATATGGTGCGCCTTACGCAACGGATACATTGCTAAGTTTAATAGAACATAATATCAAACAATTAGAGCCAATAGAAGCAGATTTACTCCTTAGCACAGGTGAAACAATATCTTCAGTGGTGCTATCATATGAACTTAAGAAAAGCAATATAGAGTCATTAGCATTAACAGGAAGTTTAGCAGGTATAGTAACAAATAATAAACATACAAATGCAGAAGTGCTTCATATTGAAAGAGATTATATTAACAATCTTCTTGAAAAAGGTATTATACCTGTAATTGCAGGTTTTCAAGGAAGAACAAGAGATTACAAAGTCACTACTCTTGGACGTGGTGGATCTGATACATCAGCGGCGCTTATAGCAGAAGCATTTGACGCTGAACTAGTGGAAATATATACAGATGTAGATGGCATTATGACTGCAGATCCAAAGTTATGCGATGACGCTAAGGTCCTTGATCGCATCAGTTATCAAGAAGTGTTTCAAATAGCCGATTCTGGCGCAAAGGTAATACATAAAGGTGCCGTTGAAGTTGCGAGAAGAGCAGGTATTCCACTTGTGATTAAGAATACTTTTACAGATCATACAGGAACATCTATTATGGAATATCTCAATTATAAAACTGATACAACAATTGAAGATAAAATAATAACAAGTATCGCTCACAGACTTAATAGAATTCAATTCAGTATTTCAGGAAGTCTTGATGATGATAAGTTTTTCAAGAGACTTGCTGAGGAAGATGTGAGTATAGATATTATTAATATTTTTCCAAATTATAGAGTGTTTACTACAAGTACAGATAGAGAAGTAGAGGCAACTTTAGTTCTTAAGGAGTTTAATATAGACTATCAATTGATTAAAAACTGCGCAAAAGTAACAGTAGTTGGAGAGAAAATGACAGGTATCCCTGGAGTTATGTCAAAAATAGTACATGGATTAAAATCAGAAGATATAGAAATCCTTCAAACGACTGACTCACTTGCTACGATTGCGTGTTTAATACATGATAAAGACCTAGAAAAAGCAGTACAAGTATTACATAAAACTTTTGAAATGATGTAGTTTTTAGGATATAATGTAATAAGAAGTATAGGGGGGATGACATGACGACTAAAACATCAAAAAAAACTTCTAAAACAGGAAATAAAAACAATCATCCATCTAAAGACTCGACATTAAATATGGTGCAATACGAGATAATTGCTATGATCGTTCTGGCATTGACAATTTTTGTTATGATAAGTATATATTTAAAAAGTGGAGGAATTGTAGGTGAATTTGTAAGACAATTTTTCTTTGGTATATTTGGAATTAGTGCATGGGTTATGCCGATTGCAATATTTGTAGCTACATTTTTAAAACTATTTAATAAGGGGAATGAAAGACTTAATATTAAGATTTTGTTGTCCTTTTTAGTCATCGCTTTTATAAGTGTAACAGCTCATATTACCTATGTTGAGCTACCACAGATTAATATTAAATTATTTGAAGACCGTGCTATATTTGCTAGTCTTTTTAATTATTATAGTGTATCAGCAGGATATGAAGTAGGTGGAGGTTTTATAGGTGCATTAATAGGTGACATTCTATTACTATTTGTTGGCAGAATTGGAACATTTGTTGTTTTAGCTGTAATATTTATATCACTTTTAATTGCAATAACAGAGCAGTCATTTTTAATGATAGTCAAAAAACTATTTGATATTATTATACTTAAACTTAAAAAATTAATAATTTTTATTGGTGAAAAAAGTGAAGAGAGAAAACTTGCGAAAGAAAAACTAGCGGAAGAAAATAATTACGATATTGTTAAACATATAGAACGGAATGAAGAACAAGAACAACGTCAAAAGAAAAATATGGATACACATATTAGTTTTATTAAAGAAGATTTGAAAACTCAGACTACAATTGATGAAAAACCAAAAAAAATTGAAAAAACTGAAAAAATATCAAAAGTAGAGATGGAAAAGGGTAAAGCGGCTATAAAACAAGAAATTCTTAAAGAAGTTGAAGTTGTTGAAGCTGTATATAAAAGTCCACCTATGGAATTGTTAAAACATAATTCTAAGGCAGGAAACAAGACAAATGGCTTGATACATAATAACAATGCTAAGAAATTAGAAGATACATTGGCAAGTTTTGGAGTAGGAGCAAAGGTTATTGATGTTACAGAGGGACCAAGTGTTACAAGATATGAATTACAACCTGATCAAGGGGTTAAAGTTAGTAAGATAGTTAATCTTGCAGATGATATTGCATTAAATCTTGCGGCTAATGGAATTAGAATTGAAGCACCAATTCCTGGTAAAGCAGCTGTAGGTATTGAAGTTCCAAACGAAGATGTTTCAACCGTTTTTTTGCGAGAAGTTTTAGATACACCTGACTTTGAACATTTTCCATCAAAGGTTGCTTTTGGACTAGGTAAAGATATTAGTGGAAAAGTAATAGTAACAGATATTGCTAGAATGCCTCACTTATTAATAGCAGGAGCAACAGGATCAGGTAAATCTGTTTGTGTAAACACGCTTATTACAAGTATATTGTATAAATCTTCACCAGAAGATGTTAAATTATTGATGATTGATCCTAAGGTGGTTGAACTTTCAATATATAATGGTATTCCTCATTTGTTAATTCCAGTTGTCACAGACCCTAAAAAGGCAGCAAGTGCACTAAACTGGGCGGTACAGGAGATGCTAGATCGTTATAAACTTTTTGCAGCTGCTAACGCTAGAGATATAAAGGGATATAATAAAGCAGTTGCAGATAATGCGGATGGTCTTAAAAAATTACCTAAGATTGTGATAATAGTAGATGAGCTTGCAGATCTTATGGTAGTTGCTGCAGGGGAAGTTGAAGAAGCTATATGTAGACTAGCGCAAATGGCAAGAGCAGCCGGGTTACATCTTATTATTGCAACACAAAGACCTTCAGTCGACGTTATAACGGGACTTATTAAAGCTAATATTCCATCAAGAATAGCTTTTAATGTATCATCTGGTGTTGATTCAAGAACAATTATTGACATGAATGGTGCAGAGAAGCTGTTAGGCAAAGGTGATATGCTTTTCTATCCTGTAGGATTACATAAACCTATTCGTGTTCAAGGTGCCTTTGTATCCGAAAAGGAAATTGAAAATATTGTTACTTATCTTAAAGGTAAGAAAAAAGAAGAGTATGACGAGAAAATCATGAAACAATTAGATAAATCTGTGTCAGAAAAAAATACTTATTCAAATGAGTTTGACCCTATTTTCGAAGATGCTCTAGAATTATGTGTTGATAAACAAAAAGCAAGTGCATCTATGATACAAAGGCGTTTTAGAGTAGGTTTTAATCGTGCGGCAAGAATATTAGATCAACTTTATGATGCAGGATATGTAAGTGAAGATGAAGGTAGTAAACCGCGAAAAATGCTTTTGACTAAAACTGAATTTGAAGAATTAAAAAAAAGAGCAAATAACGAAGGACAAAATGAAGGACAATATGAAAGCATAGAATCTGAAAGAATGGAATTTAATGACATAGATTCTAAAAGTATGAAATTTAATGACATAGAATCTAATAGTATGAAATCTAAGGGTATAGAATCTAAAAGTAATGAACAAGAGCAAAGCTCTGTTGATTAATAAATTAATTACAGGCGAAGGCCTAATCTTAAGGAGGAACTATGAAATCTGATATTCAAATTGCTAATGAAATTACGATGAAAAACATTACAGAAGTTGCAAAAAATTTAGGTATTCATGAAGATGAACTAGATTTGTATGGTAAGTATAAGGCGAAATTGTCAGATGATTTATGGAATAGAGTTAAAGATAATGAAGATGGTAAGTTAGTTTTAGTTACAGCGATTAATCCAACACCTGCAGGCGAAGGTAAAACAACAACAACGGTTGGTTTAGGACAAGCTCTTGGTAAACTTGGCATTAAAAGCATGATAGCACTTAGAGAACCTTCTTTAGGCCCATGTATGGGAATAAAAGGTGGAGCAGCAGGTGGTGGATATGCGCAAGTAGTACCAATGGAAGATATAAATCTTCACTTTACAGGGGATATACATGCAGTTAGTATTACTCACAACTTATTATCAGCATTAATTGACAATCATCTTCAACAAGGAAATCTATTAGGTATAGATCCAAGACAAATTGTGTGGAAACGCGTGGTGGATATGAATGATCGTGCTCTTCGTAATATTATAGTAGGTCTTGGCGGACGTATGCAAGGTGTTCCACGAGAAGATGGATTTATGATTAGTGTTGCTTCAGAAGTAATGGCAATATTATGTTTATCTTCAGATATTATTGATCTTAAGCAACGATTAAGTCAAATTGTTATTGGATACACTTATGATAAAAAACCTGTAACTGCAGGTGATATAAACGCACAGGGCGCAATGGCAACATTACTTAAAGAAGCGATTAAACCAAATCTTGTTCAGACACTTGAAAATACACCATGTATTATGCACGGTGGACCTTTTGCAAATATAGCTCATGGGTGTAACAGTTTAAGAGCTACTAAATACGCGTTAAAACTTTCAGATGTTGTTGTAACAGAAGCAGGTTTTGGAGCTGACCTTGGAGCTGAAAAATTCTTGGATATAAAATGTCGAAAAGGTAAGCTTACACCAAATGCAATTGTTATTGTAGCGACAGTTAGAGCGCTTAAGTATAATGGTGGTGTTAACAAGAAAGAACTAGGAACTAAGAATGTAGAAGCGCTTAAAAAAGGATTAGTTAACCTTGAAAGACATATTGAAAATATGAATAAATATAAAGTTCCAGTAGTTGTTACTCTAAACTCATTTGTTACAGATTCAGATGAAGAAGTTGCAGCTGTAAAAGAAAGATGTAATGAGCTAGGTGCGGAATTTGCATTGTCAAAAGTTTGGGAACATGGTGGAGACGGTGGTATTGAATTAGCTAAATCTGTACTTAAAGCAATCGAAGAAAAGGAATCCAATTTTGAGTATCTTTATGAAGATTCGTTATCTCTTAAAGATAAGATTAAAACTATTGCAACTAAAATATATGGAGCTAAAGAAGTAACTTATGTTTCAAAGGCAAATATTGCCCTTAGAAAAATCGATGAAATGGGATTATCTCACCTACCTATATGTATTGCAAAGACTCAATATTCATTTTCGGATGATCCTAAAAAGTTAGGACGCCCAGAAGGATTTGAAATAAATGTAAGAGAAGTTAATTTGTCAGCAGGTGCTGAGTTTGTAGTAGTTATTACAGGTAATGTTATGACAATGCCAGGATTACCAAAAGTACCTTCTGCTGAAAATATTGATATTGACGCAGATGGTAAGATTTCTGGATTGTTCTAAATCAACTATGGTTAGGGGATCAAAAGTATTCATTTATTATTACTTTTGAAATCCTAACCAACTATTACTTTAATGAAAGAAGGTAGTCATGAGTACAATTATATTAGATGGGAAGGCAACTTCTAAGAAAATAAAAGAAGAACTTAGAGATAAAGTTATGGTGCTTAAAGGAAAAGGCGTTGAACCAACATTAGCAGTTGTTATTGTAGGAGATGACCCTGCATCACATGTGTATGTAAGATCAAAGAAAAGAGCATGTGAATTTATAGGAATACGTTCCTTAAGTTATGAATTACCTGAAGATACTAGTGAAGAAGACTTGCTAGGAATTGTCTGTGAACTTAATGATAGAGATGATGTTAATGGTATTTTGGTTCAATTGCCTTTACCTAAACATATTTCAGATGATAAAGTGATAATGGCAATAAATCCTGTAAAAGATGTAGATGGTTTCCACCCGGTTAGTGTTGGGAATCTTAGTATTGGAAATAAAGGATTTATTTCTTGTACACCTTATGGTATTATAGAACTTCTTAAGAGATACGAGGTACCAATTGAAGGAAAGAACTGTGTTATTGTTGGGAGAAGCAATATTGTAGGTAAACCAATTAGTATACTTTTGTTAAGAGAAAATGGAACTGTAACAATATGTCACTCTCGTACAAAAGATTTAAAAGGAGTTTGTAAAAATGCAGATATAATTATTGCTGCAATTGGTAGAGCTAAAATGATTACAGATGAATATGTTAAAGAAGGTGCAGTAGTAATAGATGTAGGTATTAATCGCTTAGAAGATGGAACATTATGTGGCGATGTTGACTATGAGAAGGTTAAAGACCTTACTTCGTATATTACACCTGTTCCAGGAGGCGTTGGTCCAATGACTATTGCAATGCTTATGAGTAATGTTGTAAGTAGCGTTTCGTAAGGATAGAATAAGGACATAGTACAAACTAAGAATATAGTACAAACAA
>JAOZKH010000042.1:6782-19057 GCA_029935405.1 Vallitaleaceae bacterium
AGTACAAACAATAAAGTACAAACTAAGAAAGGAGCGTATACTAAATAATTATAAACTAGTATACAAAAGAATAATGAAAATATTCAATTTAAGAAGTTTGGCAAGTAAGTTTATAATTCCAATTGTTGTAATATCAGCAATTATATTTGCTAGTTTTTTGGCATTTAATCTTAATAATGAAGTTGATACTAGACTTGAAGCCTTAGATAAAAAGGGAGATTCATTGATTGAACTTTTAGATACCGCTTCAAAAAATCCATTATGGGACTATAGTAAAAAGAATGTTATCCAATTAGCAGAAGCTGTTGCTGTTGATGAGCAAATCGCTATGGTTGTTTTTTATGATAGTAATTATGAGCTTATTAGCATTGTTGATAAAAACGGTCAAGACGAAGCTTATGATGATCAGTATCTTAGAAATTATCCAACTGAAATAATTAATAATAGCTTTGCTCATGAAGTAAAATTTGGTGAGGAGACAGCTGGTTATGTAGAATTAGTTTTAACGGACTATTTTATCAGAGAAGAAATAAATAATGCTTTTATGTTAAGTATAATTCAAAATATTATAATATTAGTATTGTTAATAGTAGTATTAATTCTTGTAACTTCTAGGATAGTTAAATCTATTAAAACGTTATCAACTTCTGTAGATATTATTGCAAGTGGTGATTTGACTAAGCGTTGTAATTTGAATTCAAAAGATGAGATTGGACAATTAGCTAATAAGTTTAATAGTATGACGATTAGTTTGTTTGATTTAGTAAGCAAACTACATTCTACAGCTATTACATTAGCAGCATCATCAGAAGAAGTGGCGGCTTCTGTGCATAATTCGATGGAGATTATTAAAGATATTTCAAGTAATACTGAAGGTATTGTAGACATTACAAAAAGTCAAACAGGAGATATTGAATCTATTGAATACTCGTTAAAAGATATTAATGACTATTTTGGTGATGTGGCAAAAAGTGTAGATAATACAACTGTTATTTCCCAAGAAGCAAGTGTTTTAGCCGAAGATGGAGAAAAAGCTGTTACAGAAACCGTAAAAACTGTTTCGAATATTAACACGATTGTTATAGAAGCAGAGGGTATAATTAATGGTTTAGCTATTAAATCTGAGAATATTAATAGCTTTGTTGACACTATAGACTCAATTGCAGCGCAAACGAATCTTCTTGCTTTAAATGCTTCAATTGAAGCAGCAAGAGCAGGAGAAGCAGGTAGAGGATTTGCGGTTGTTGCAGATGAGATTAGAAAATTAGCAGAACAATCTGGTGAGAATACAATTATGATCACTGGAAAAGTTAATGAAATTCAAATAGCTGTTAAAGAGGCTGTAAATATAATGAGTGAAGCGCCAAAAGCTATTGAAAATAGTGAGAAGACAGTGCAGAGTACATTAGAGGCTTTAAATAAAATTATCAAATCAACAAAAACTACTGCGAGACAGTTAACTGTAATTAAAGAAGATACACATAAGCAAATAGCACAAACTAATGAAATCGTTGATAGAGTAGGAACTATTGCTGCGAATTCTAATACTTCTGTGGAAGAATCAGAATCTATTTTGGATAGAGTGAAGCAACAAGAACTTGTTGTTGATGAAATATCTAGCGCAGCGGGAGATTTAGCTAAACTTGCTGAAGAATTAATTGTAATTACTAGTAGTTTTAATATTTAATGGAGGTAATTAAAATGAAAAGAATACCGATAATTATATTGTTATTAGCGGTCATGACAATGGCTGGATGCTCAGTACCTGATTCTGATTTTTCAAGAGAAACATTATTAAAGAATCAAGAAATGCACAAAGAAGAAGTTGCGGATTCAACGAAGGATGCGGTAGTTGAAGAAGAAATTGAAGAAGACGTAAAAGAAAATGAAAAACTTATACTTGCTACTGGTGAGTGGGCTCCTTATGTTTCAGAAAACATTGACGAACAAGGATTTTCAACAGATATAATTAAACAAGCCTTTGCAAAAGTTAATATTGACGTAGAAATAAAATTCTATTCTTGGTCGAGGGCGCTTGAAGTAATAGAAAGTCATGAAGCTTTTGGAACTTACCCATGGTCTTTTACCGAAGAAAGAGCTGCAACTTACAAAACTACAGATTCATTAACAGTATCAGATACTGCTTTTATGTATATGGAGGGTAATGATAATGTTCCAGATGATTTTACAACTGTGGAATCTTTAGCTTCATATACAATTGGTGGAGTGGCAGAGTATTCGTATCTAGAAAATTTCTCTAATACAAATATTGAAGTTGATTTATCAGATAATGAAAATGATGCAATAATAAAGCTTTATAATGGCAGATTTGATTTATTACCTACTACGCCATTAGTTGCAATGGAAATTATAAAGGAAAACTATCCTGACGAAATTGATAAATTCAAGTTTTTAAAAACACCTATGATGAGTATTGATATGGGAATTTTAATTGATAAAGAGTATCCCGATGCAGATAGATATATTCAAAAGTTTAATGAAGGTTTACAAATACTCGTTGATTCAGGAGAGTATAATAATATACTTAGAAAACATGGATTTGATTTTTTAATTAGTGAATAAGAATTTAATACTAAAACAGAATTAATAGAACAATTGATATATAGGCTTGGAGGAAAAATGAAAGAACAAAATCTTGTATATTTTGAATCGCTAGGTTGTGATAAAAACCTTGTGGATTCAGAAGTGATGTTAGGTATGTTAAATAAAAAAGGATATATTCTTACGATGGATCCAAGTGAAGCAGATGCAATTGTAATTAATACTTGTAGTTTTATTCATGATGCAAAAGAAGAGAGTATAAATACGATTTTAGAATTTGCTGAGTTTAAACATATTGGTAAGTTAAAAGCATTGATTATAGTTGGATGTTTGACTCAGTTATATCAAGAAGAGGTAATGAAAGAAATCAAAGAGGTAGATGCTATATTAGGTGCTGCTAATTATGATAGAATTGAAGAAGCACTTTTTGAAGCATTAAATGGGCGCAAATTTATAGAGTTTGATACAATTAATCATACTCCAGAACCGTTCATAAAGCGAACAGTTGAAACAACAAAACATTATGCATACCTAAAAATCGCAGAAGGTTGCGATAATCATTGTACTTATTGTATAATTCCTAAACTAAGAGGTCGTTTTAGAAGTAGAACAATTGAAAGCCTTATAGAAGAAGTTAAGTATCTTGTCTCAATGGGTAAAAGTGAAATTATTTTAGTTGCGCAAGATGTAGGTAAATATGGCGTTGATATATATAAAGAGCGCCGTTTACCTGAATTATTACAAAAAATAAGTGAAATCGAAGGTGTTAAGTGGATTCGTTTATTATATGTATACCCTGAAGATGTAACGGATAAGTTAATAGACAAAATTGCTACTAATAGCAAGGTATTACATTACATTGACATGCCGCTTCAACATATAGAAGATACGATTCTTAAAAAAATGGCTCGTAGGACACAGAAGGAATCTATCGTTCAAAAAATAAATACTATGAGAGAACGAATTCCTGATATATGCATAAGAACTACTTTTATTGTAGGATTTCCAGGAGAGACGAAGGAAGCTTTTGATGAGTTGTATAACTTTGTTAGAGAAATGAAACTTGAGCGAGTTGGTGTGTTTACCTACTCAAGGGAAGAAGGTACTCCTGCCTATAATATGCCTAATCAAGTCGAAAATACAATCAGTATTAGTAGGCAAGAGAAGATTATGTTGTTGCAACAACAGATTTCAGAAGATAAAAATCAATTGATGATTGGCAAAGAATTAGAAGTAATTATTGATGGATATGTTCCTAAAGATGACATATATCTTGGTAGAACTTACAGAGATACTCCTGATGTAGATGGATATGTGTTTATTGAAGCAAATGTTAAGTTACTATCAGGCGACTATATCAAAGTTAGAATAACAGGTGCCAACGAATATGATTTAATAGGAGAAATGATATGAATTTAGCTAATAAAATAACATTGTTAAGAATATTTATGATTCCAGTATTTTTATTGGTATTATATTTTATTAAAGGAGATATAGGTAATTACATAGCAGCAGGGATTTTTGCTGTTGCAAGTTTGACAGATTTATTAGATGGGTATATTGCTAGAAGTAGGAACCTTGTTACAGATTTTGGAAAATTTATGGATCCATTAGCAGATAAACTATTAGTTGCAGCTGCTTTAATATATTTTGTTGAAGTCAATAGATTATCAGCAGTAATTGTAATTATAATTATTAGTAGGGAGTTTATTATTAGTGGATTTAGATTAGTTGCTGTAAGTAATAATAAAGTGATTGCTGCAGGTATTTGGGGAAAGGTTAAGACAGCTGTAACAATGATTATGATAATAGTTGTTTTAGTTGATATTAATTATGTAGTTTTCGAATGGGTAGAAATCATACTTATAATTGCGGCAACATTATTCACTATTATTTCAGCACTTGATTATATAATAAATAATATTAGTATTTTTCACGAATAATATATTGTTATCTAAGGAGCAAAAATGTTAGGAGAAATAATTGCAGTTGGAGAAGAAGTATTAGCGGGAGATGTTATAAATTCAAATGCAGCGACTTTAAGTCGTAAACTGTCTGAAATCGGTGTTTTTTGCCGGTTTCATTCTGTTGTAGGGGATATTGTAGGAGATATAACTAAACAGCTAGAATTAGCCGTTAATAGAAGTAAAGTGATTGTTTTATGTGGTGGGCTAGGTCCAACTAAAGATGATCTAACTAAAGAAGCAGTAGCAAGTTTTTTAAATAAAGAGTTGTACGCCGATGAAAAACTTATGGAAGGTATTAAAGCTTGGTTTGTAGGTAGAAATTATACGCCTACAAAAAATAATTTCAAACAAGGGTTAATGATTGATGGTGGAGAAGCACTTATAAATAATAATGGAACAGCTCCTGGTATTTATGTTAAACATAATGAGTGTCATTTGTTTTTACTACCAGGGCCTCCAGGTGAATTACTCCCTATGTTAGAAAATTGTGTTATACCAGTAATTAGACCTTTAGTTAAATCAAAAATAGTATCTAAAACCTTTAAACTTATAAATATTGGTGAAAGTAACGCAGTTACAATACTTGATGATATTATGGAAGCAAGTGAAGACTTCATATTAGCTCCTTATGCAAAACTAAGAGAAGTTCATTTAAAAGCAACAGCAATAGGTAATGACATTTTAGTACTTAATGCAAAAATCAAAAGAGTTGAAGATATTATTTATGAACGTTTAGGTGAATATATTTATAGTGATAATGCTATGGATATAGTTGATATTGTTATTCATAAATTTAAAGATAAAGGCATGACATTGGCAACAGCTGAGTCTTGTACTGGTGGTCTGATTGGTAGTATGATTGTTAAAAAACCAGGCGCGTCAGTAGTTTATACCCAGGGATTCATTACTTATTCAAATGAAAGTAAAATAAAGTTATTAGGTGTTAGTAAAGACATTATAACTAAATATGGAGCAGTTAGTGAACCTTGTGCTAGAGAAATGGTTAAAGGTTTGTTAGCAAAAAGTGGTGCAGACTATGGAATTAGTGTAACGGGTATTGCTGGACCTGATGGTGGAACTAGTGAAAAACCTGTTGGCTTAGTTTATATTGGTATAGGAACATCAGATGGCGTTCGTGTATACGAACACTATTTTAAAGGAAACAGAGAAAAAATCAGAATACAAAGCGCAAAGGTTGCTATGACTCATTTGTGGAGTATTTTAAGATGATAACCATAACTTAATACCTACTTAACACACCTAAAAGCCTTTGCTTAAGGCGGTTAGAGGCGCTAAGCTTGTAGATGAAGTAGCAATAGATTTTTTCTTTGTAATTAGTGTTGCTTGATACGAACGTATGTGCTATAATGCAATTAAAGAACAAGCGTTCGCAATATATGAAGGGGGGCCCTGGTTATCCAGGACTACTATGAATGATGATAAGAAAAAGGCATTAGATGCCGCAATTAACCAAATTGAGAGAGCTCACGGAAAAGGCGCTGTTATGAAACTTGGTGACAACACTGGTATGAATTCAGTAGAAACTGTACCTACAGGATCATTAAGTTTAGATATAGCATTAGGAGCTGGTGGAATTCCAAGAGGAAGAGTCATAGAAATATATGGACCAGAATCAAGTGGTAAAACGACAGTAGCATTACATATGATTGCAGAAGTTCAAAAAGCTGGAGGAGTTGCAGGTTTTATTGATGCAGAACATGCACTAGATCCACAGTATGCTGCTAAAATTGGTGTTGATATTGAAAACCTTTATATCTCACAACCAGATAATGGTGAACAAGCATTAGAAATCACAGAAACAATGGTTCGATCAGGAGCTATTGATATAGTTGTTATTGACTCCGTTGCAGCTTTAGTACCTAAAGCTGAAATTGAAGGCGATATGGGTGATAGTCATATGGGTCTTCAAGCAAGACTTATGAGTCAAGCGTTACGTAAACTGACAAGTGTTATCAGTAAATCTAATTGTATTGTTATCTTTATTAATCAATTACGTGAAAAAATAGGAGTTATGTTCGGATCACCTGAAACAACAACAGGAGGTAGAGCACTTAAGTTCTACGCATCAGTAAGACTAGATGTTAGACGTATTGAGACTCTTAAACAAAGTAGTGAAATGGTTGGTAATAGAACTAGGATTAAAGTTGTAAAGAACAAAATAGCACCACCATTTAAAATAGCAGAATTTGATATTATGTTTGGTAAAGGTATTTCTAGAGAAGGTGATATTCTAGACCTAGCAGCAGATATTGGTATTGTTAAGAAAAGTGGAGCATGGTACTCGTATAATGAAATTCGTGTTGGTCAAGGTCGTGAGAATTCTAAAGAATACTTAAGAGAAAATTCTGAACTACTTAAAGAAATAGAAGCTTTAGTTAGAGTTCATTATGAATTACCACTTAAAGAAGAAAGTAAAGCTAAAGAAGTTGAGAAGAAACCAATTAAGAAATCAACTAAGAAGTAAGCTGAGAGATTGTTATGGATTATATTATAACTAAGATAACAACTGAAGATAAAAAGCTTTTAATTGAAATAGATGGTAAGTACCATCTATTTCTGTATAATCGTGATAAACGAAAAGCTAAGTTTGCAGGTTTAATTGAAGCTGATGTTAAACTGAGTACAGATGAATTCAAATTGCTTAATAAACATGTATTAAACCGTGGAAAGAAAAGAATTATATATCTCTTAGGTAAGCAGGATTATCCTTTATCAAAACTTGAAGCAAAGTTAAAATCAAACGGTTATTGTACAGACCACATAAAAGAAATATTACAATCATTTGTTGAAAAAGGTTTTATTGATGATAAAAAACTTGTTGCTAGAAGAGTCGAGTCTTTTATTGGATTTAAGAGTAAACGCGAGATTGAATTTAAACTTAAAAATTATGGTTTTTTAACTGAAGATATTAAAGAAGCACTAGAAGAAAAGTTTTCAGATTATGATGAATTTAATAGCGCATTATTGTTACTACACAAGAAATTTGCATTAAAAGTATTAAAACTAGAACAACAAGACCTTAAGAAAAAGGCGTTAAGTTTCTTAAGTCGTAAAGGTTATCCTATGAATGTTTGTTTTAAAGCATATGATAAATTTATTATAGATACCAAAAATAAATTTAATAAAAAAATGTAGAAAATTGCACATAAATTTGATTATATTTTGGTAGTTTTTAATAAAAGCATAGCTTTGCACAGGTAAAACTTGACATTATTCATAAAAAGATATAGAATTTATTTGTTGTAGTTATTTATTCAATGATTATAATAATTTAATATAGAGGAGGTGTTAACGCATGAATCCAATTCTAATTACTATTGGCGTTATCGTTCTCTTGGTCATTATTAGTTTTGTAACTTTTAAAATGGGTGTAAACTACCGTAAACGTGTAGCAGAAGCTCAATATGGTTCAGCAGAAGCAAAGGCACGTCATATTGTTGATGATGCAATTAAAGAAGCAGAAAGTACCAAAAAAGAAGCAAAATTGGAAGTTAAGGAAGAAATCTATAAAATTAGACAAGAACTTGACAAGGAAGTTAAAGACCGTAGAAACGAATTATCACGTCTCGAAAAGCGAGTTCTTCAAAAAGAAGAAACCTTGGATAGAAAAAGTGAGCAGTTTGACAAAAAAGAACAATCACTTACTGATAGAGACAACGCACTCCGCAAGGAGAAAGAAAGAGTTGAAGTTATCAAGCAACAACACCTATCTGAACTGGAAAAAATTTCCGGTCTCACCCTCGATCAAGCGAAAGAATACCTTTTAAAGTCTGTAGAAGAAGATGTTAAGCACGAAACAGCTGTGTTGATTAAAGAACATGAAGCAAGAGCAAAGGAAGAAGTAGATAAAAATGCTAGAAAGGTTCTTGCAAACGCAATCCAACGTTGCGCTGCAGACCATGTGGCTGAATCTACAGTATCTGTAGTTAACTTGCCAAATGATGAAATGAAGGGAAGAATTATCGGTAGAGAAGGTCGTAATATCCGTACGTTAGAAACTCTAACAGGTATTGATTTGATTATCGATGATACACCAGAAGCTGTTATACTTTCTGGATTTGATCCTATTCGAAGAGAAATCGCTAGGATTGCCCTTGAAAAACTTATTGTTGATGGACGTATTCATCCAGCTCGTATAGAAGAGATGGTTGAAAAGGCTAAACGCGAAGTTGATAATATGATTCGCGAAGAAGGTGAAAATGCTACCTTTGACGCTGGTGTGCATGGAGTACACCCGGAACTTGTAAAATTACTTGGTAAAATGAAGTTTAGAACTAGTTATGGACAAAATGTTCTTAAACATTCAATTGAAGTTTCTCAATTATGTGGAATTATTGCTGGTGAAATTGGTTTAGATGTAAGAGTTGCCAAACGAGCTGGTTTGTTACATGATATAGGAAAGTCTGTTGATCATGAAATCGAAGGCTCTCACATAACAATTGGTGCAAATCTTTGTAAAAAATTCAAAGAAAATGCAATTATTGTTAACGCGGTTCAAGCTCACCATGGTGATGTTGAACCTGAAAGCTTAATCGCTGTAATTGTACAGGCGGCTGACACTATTAGTGCTGCTCGTCCAGGTGCACGACGTGAAACATTAGAATTATATGTAAATCGTTTAACAAAATTAGAAGAAATAGCAGACGACTTTAAAGGTGTAGAAAAATCATTCGCAATTCAAGCGGGTAGAGAAATCAGAGTGATGGTAGTACCAGATCAAATCAGTGATGATGAAATGGTAATATTATCAAGGGATGTTGCAAAAGAAATTGAAGGCCAGTTAGAATATCCTGGTCAAATCAAAGTTAGTGTTATTCGTGAAACAAGAGCAGTTGAATACGCTAAATAATAATCTTAAAGAATATCAAACTAGGCTGTAGATTTTATATCTACAGCCTTTTAATAAAATATTAGAATGGAGAATATAAAATAAGTATGAAGGATTCAATGAATCAAATCTATGAAAACCCTTTGGTTACACGTTATTCAAGTAAGGAAATGTTGTATCTATTTTCACCAGATAAGAAATTTAAAACTTGGCGTAAAATGTGGATTGCTTTAGCACAAGCAGAGCATGAGTTAGGGCTTAATATTACTAAAGAACAAATTGATGAACTTAAAAAATATAAAGATGATATTAATTATGAGGTTGCTAAGAAAAGAGAAAAGGAAGTACGACATGATGTAATGAGCCACGTATTTGCTTATGGTGAACAGGCAAAAACCGCAAAACCAATTATTCATTTAGGTGCAACAAGTTGTTATGTTGGAGATAATACAGATATTATTATAATGACTGAATCTATGGAACTTGTTAAACAAAAACTTGTAAATATTATGGATAAATTGTCTTCTTTTGCTATAAAATATAAAGACATGCCAACCTTAGGTTTTACACATTTTCAAGCAGCGCAACTTACAACAGTTGGAAAAAGAGCGTGTTTGTGGATTGAAGATTTATACTTAGATTATCAAGATATTTTACATCAATTAAATAAAAAAGCTTTACGAGGTGTAAAGGGAACAACTGGAACACAGGCTAGTTTCCTAAACTTATTTGATAACGATCATGAAAAAGTAAAAACATTAGACAAACTAGTATCTAAGAAAATGGGCTATGATAAAATATTCCCGGTAACTGGGCAAACTTATCCGAGGAAATTGGATTCTCAGATGTTGAATATATTAAGTGGAATTGCCCAATCGGCATATAAATTCAGTAATGACTTAAGATTATTACAAAATCTTAAAGAGGTAGAAGAACCCTTTGCAAAGAGTCAAATAGGTTCAAGTGCAATGGCTTATAAAAGAAATCCAATGCGTAGTGAAAGGATTAGCTCCCTTGCAAGACATGTTATTGTTAATGCACTTAATCCTGCTATAACTGCGAGTACACAATGGTTTGAAAGAACGCTTGATGATAGTGCCAATAAGCGTTTATCTGTTTCGGAAGCATTTTTAGCAACTGATGCGATTTTAGATATATATGGAAATGTAGTTGACGGATTAGTTGTTTATGATAAAGTAATAAGAAAAAGGATAATGGAAGAACTTCCGTTCATGGCTACAGAAAATATAATAATGGAAGGTGTAAAGCGTGGCGGCGATCGTCAAGAATTACATGAAAGTATTCGTATTCATTCAATGGAAGCTGGTAAAAAAGTGAAAGTTGAAGGTAAGTCTAACGACTTAATAAAACGAATTCTAGCTGATGAAACTTTTAAAATATCAGAACAAGAAGTAAACTTAATGTTAGCACCTGAGAACTTCATAGGACGAGCTCCTGAGCAAACAGTAGAATTTATTGCAGAATACATTAAACCAATTTTAGATATTAATAAAGACAGTTTAGGGCAATCAATAAAACTGCATGTATAATATTCGTAGTAATTGATTCAATCATGAAACTAAAAAAAACATAAATTAAAGGAGGGCGTTATGAAAATAGGATTTATTGGTGTTGGAAATATGGGATATGCTATGTTAAGAGGTGCATCAACAGTATTTAATGATGTGTTTATGTATACTGATGTTAATAGAGAAAGACTAGAATTTGTTAAAAAGGAAACAGGACTTAATTATTCATTATCTAACCAGGAAGTGGTCGATAATAGTGATATTATTATTATGGCTATTAAACCACAGTATATGGCTGAAGTATTAATGAATTTATCAATTGATATACCTAAGATTGTTATTTCTATAGCACCAGGTCTTACGATAGATTATGTTAATGCACATATATCAGGTAATCCTAAAATTGTTAGAGCAATGTCTAATACGCCTGCGCTTGTTGGTGAAGGAATGAGTGCTATTACTTTTGGAAATATGGAATTTACAGATAAAGAACAAGAAGAAATCATTAAAATTTTTGATTCCTTTGGAAAAACTGTTATTCTTTCTGAAAAACTAATAGATGTATCTATACCTGTATCAGGAAGTTCACCTGCATATGTCTATATGTTTATTGAAGCAATGGCAGATGCCGGAGTGCTTCATGGACTTAGTAGAAAACAGTCATATGAAATGGCAGCACAAAGTGTTCTTGGCGCTGCAAAAATGGTATTAGAAACCAAAGAACATCCAGGAGTATTAAAGGATGCCGTTTGTTCTCCAGGAGGAACGACCATTGAAGCTGTAAAAGTACTCGAAAAAGAAGGAATGCGTTCAGCAATAATTGAAGCAATGGATGCATGTTATAATAAATCACAAAAGATGAAATAGGAGTTTGTATGGAAAAATTTAGAAAAATAAGTGAAAAAGAAATTTTTAAAGGTAATCGGGTGCATTTGGTTACTGAAGAGATTCAATTACCTAATGATAAAGTTGTAACTTGGGAATTAATTAAACATATCGGTGCAGCAGCGGTAATACCTATTGATAAAGATGGTAAAATAATTATGGTTGAACAATACAGAAATGCGTCTGATTCAATTACTCTTGAGATTCCTGCAGGTGTTTTAGATATGAAAAATGAGGATCCAAAAGATTGTGCTTATAGGGAATTAGAAGAAGAGACAGGATATAAATGTAACAATATGGAGTTTTTATATAAATTTTATTCAAGTATAGGAATATGTGATGAAATAATAAGCATTTATATTGCTACAGATTTAATATTAACCAAACAAAATCTTGATGAAGATGAATTTGTTGAATTAAAAAGATATGAACTTGATGATTTGATTGAAATGTGTATGGATGGTAGAATTTTAGATAACAAAA
>JAOZKH010000161.1:0-2812 GCA_029935405.1 Vallitaleaceae bacterium
ATGGAAGTTGACAACTAATTTTTCAGTTCCGAATGATACTTTACCAATTGGAACGTGGATAATATTAGCTTTATCAAGACGGTATTCAATCTTACCGGCTTTAATATCATTAATAGCCTTTGTTACATCCATAGTAACTGTTCCAGCTTTTGGGTTTGGCATTAATCCCTTTGGACCTAGGATACGACCTAAACGACCTACAACACCCATCATGTTTGGAGTTGCAACAACAACATCAAAATCTAACCAACCTTCATTTTGGATTCTAGGAATTAATTCCTCAGCTCCAACATAGTCTGCGCCAGCTTCTTTAGCTTGAGTTGCTTGCTCGCCTTTAGCAAATACTAAAACGCGAACTTTTTTACCAGTACCGTGTGGTAATACAACAGCTCCACGCACTTGTTGATCAGCGTGACGTGAGTCAACACCTAATCTAATATGTGCTTCAACAGTCTCGTCGAATTTTGCCTTACCAGTTTCAACTATTAAATTGAAAGCTTCTTTTGTATCGTATAACTTAGTTCTCTCAACTAACTTGGCAATTTCTGAATACCTTTTACCTTTTTTCATAAAAATTTTCCTCCTTGTGGTATTATCGGGAGCATCCCTCCCACAGTGTTAAATCGAATATTAGCCTTTTACTACAACGCCCATACTTCTACAAGTACCAGCAATCATACTAATAGCAGAATCCATGTTTGCTGCATTTAAGTCAGGCATTTTGATCTCCGCAATCTTCTGAAGTTGAGCCCTAGTAATAGTTCCAACTTTATCTTTTTGTGGAACACCTGAACCTGATTTAATACCTAATTCTTTTTTGATAAGAACCGCAGCTGGTGGTGTCTTTGTGATGAAGCTAAAGCTTCTATCTGCATATACTGTAATAACAACGGGAATAAGCATTCCTGCGTCACCTGCAGTACGTGCATTAAAATCTTTTGTAAATTGCACAATATTTACACCGTGTTGTCCAAGAGCTGGACCAACTGGTGGTGCTGGAGTTGCTTTACCAGCAGGAATTTGCAATTTAATAATTCCTGTAACTTTCTTAGCCATGTTAGTGCCTCCTTAAGTTTCTTTCTAAAAAGCTTATTGCATTTTTTGAATCTTTGAATAATCTAATTCTACCGGTGTTTCTCGTCCAAAGATAGATAGATTAACAATTACAGTTCTCTTATGATCATGGATCTCTTTGACAATTCCGACAGAACCTTCAAAGGGTCCATCAACAACAGTAACAGTATCTCCAAGCGCAACAAATAGTTCAACCACTGCTAATTCGATACCCATTGCACGAATTTCTGCTTCAGATAAAGGAACTGGTTTTGACCCAGGACCTACAAAACCTGTAACACCTCGAGTGTTACGTACCACGTACCATGTTTCATCATTCATGAACATCTTAAGCAATACATAACCTGGATACAACTTCTTCTCAACCTCTTTACGCTGACCATTCTTGTCTTCATAAACTTTATGAAGAGGAACGACAACTTCTTCGATTTGATCATGAAGTTTACGATTTTCTACAAGCTTTTCAATACTTCCTTTTACTTTGTTCTCATACCCTGAATACGTATGAACTACGTACCACTTAGCTTCTTCTGCCATAGTAACCACCTTTTAAAGATTTCCTAGTAATAAATCAAAAATCAAGAACTGAAATCCTGTATCAATAGCTGCGATAACCGCACCTAAGATAAGGACTGTTAACACAACTACATAAGTATTCTTAGCAATTGTGTTTGTGTTAGGCCAAATAATTTTCTTAAATTCGTTTCTAACACCTTTGAAAAAACCAACTCTTTTAGCGTTTGCTTCTGCCATTGATTTCACTTCCTTTTCTCCTGTTTAAGCTATAAGTTGTTATCAGTAAACCAATATCAACTCAATCATAAGTCACTAAATAGTCAAAGACTACTTAGTTTCTTTATGATTGGTATGCTTTTTACAGAACTTGCAGTATTTTTTTGTTTCTAAGCGTTCCGGATGAGCTTTTTTGTCTTTTGTCATAGTATAATTTCTGTTTTTGCATTCCGTACACTCTAAAGTAATTTGAACACGCACAACTTCCACCTCCACATTAGTCTTTTAAGGTTGTTTTTTAGGCGTAAAAAAAAAGAGCCCTCTAAACGTGCAACTAACAGTATAGTACGTTTTTAGCCCTTTGTCAATAGCATTAATCTATTTTTTGGAATCGTATAAATTTTTTCGTACCGATTCTTGTTGTTTGTTATAATTACTGTAATAATTAGTCACTGTTTTCTTATTGGTTCTAAAAGCTTTTACTTCATTTTTAAGTGTTCCTGAGATAGCTTTAAACTTATTATAGTTTTGTTCTTCAAGCACTTGAATACTTATATTTAAATCACCAATAAGCTTGATTTTCTCTTGCATACTATTAATAAGTTCCCTGTAAAGCTCTGGCGTTTTCTCTATATATGAACGAATTCTTTCATAAGTTGGTTGAAATCCTTCATCAATTTGTTTTATTGCATCTATACGAAATTGTTTATTTTTCATAATATTATTAAACGTCTTTAAATCAAAATCATCTGATTTTAATATTTTTTCTTGCGCTTTTGTATATTCACTAATTTCTTCTAGAGATTTCCTCTTCTTGTCTAATCCATCAATCAATAGTGTTAATGTAGCAATAACATCACCCATGATTTCACCTCGCTTTAATCAAGTCAAATATACTTTTTCCATGTTCAATATAGTCTGCATCTTTTGTTTTATAATTAAAACTTTCATATTTTTCTTTAAGTTTTATCATAGCTGCCTTATCTGTTAAACTCGATATATTAAC
>JAOZKH010000161.1:2912-4938 GCA_029935405.1 Vallitaleaceae bacterium
CCATATAAATAGATTTCAAAGTTTTTCCTATCCACATCTGCTACTATTATAAGAGCTTCATCAGCAGACAATTCATCAGCTATAAGGTTTTGCCCATTTTCTCCTATAAAATCAAGCGGCATGGCAACATTAAATGTATAAGCATTAATTTCGTTATATTTAAGATGAACTTTTGTAATATGATCTACATTATATTTTGCTATATATTGATTAATACTATACCATATATCACCTGACGTCAATCCATTTACAACGGTTATGTCATCACTGTGATACAGCTTAACTCTTCCACTTAAATAATTATTAAGTCTTGCATTTCTATATTCATCAATGACGTTATTAACCGAATAATCTTTCTTGTAAATATTATTTCTAAATAAATAGTAATATATTTTGTCAAGTATATTAAAAACATCATCTTGTGTCAAAATATCTGTATCATGTTTATCCATATATATGAACGATTGAACAACAAACGCTAAAGACTCTAATACACCTTCTGTAATATCATCTTCTTCTAATTTTATAAGAATATTCTCTACAAATTTCTTAAATTCAACAGTATCCGTACTCTTAATATACGATGCATAGGATTTGCTAAAATCCATGTCTTTCTTTAGAATTATAAAAATCATAGCCATTTCTGCTTCATTTTTCTCCATCAGTTGCATATATCGTTGGATTATCCTCTGATTATGCGGATACCTTGCACTGATAAACATTTTTCGCAGTCCATAATATTCTCCAATAGTACTTGAGTTAGTTTTAAACATGGACGTCATAATAATATTTTCACGCATTACTTTATTCATCAACTTAAAATTATTATTCTTACGCAATATTTTACAAAAAGCATCAAAGGCTTGATGATCAGATATATTACTTCTCGATTTAATCGCTAACGCATCAATATCTGTAAGAATTCCTATATCCTGCAGTGATCGTAGTGCGTCCATCTCTTCATCTGTGGCATCAACCGCTTTATGGTGTTCTACAATTATATTCAAGATTTTCTTCTGTATTCTAACATCCGTATTACTGTAAACTTGTTCAAAATAAAATAAATTGACCGCATATAGCTCCTTTATTTTATTTCTAAAACTAAATGTTTTAAAACTTTTCTCAGCCGCTTTCATTTCCTTAAGGTTTTCCATACTTAGTTTTGCAATATCGTTAAGAAAACTAAGGTCCTCATCACTAATAGGAACCGTTGGATCAGAAGTAACTAAATCCTCATCGAAAATCTCATTTACATTTCTTGTAATATGATTTATCTCGATCAGATGATCAAGTTCTTTAAAATTTTCTTGAATCTTCTGATACATTGTCTCTTTATTCTCTAACAAAATAGTATTTAAATATTTAACTAACTTAGATAATCGTTCATCTGTTTGAACCACGTTCATTCGTCCGATAATTTCATCAATCGTATTAGAATTTTCCACAAAATCAGAAATATATGCATACATTCGCTCAACTTTTTCAAGGTCCTTCTCAGAACCTTTTTGAATCATATCTGAAACTGAATTTTTAAGTTTTGAAAAATCAATTAAATACGCACAGAATATTTCCATTTGTTTTTGTTGATTGATTGCCATTTGCCCTACTCCTTATCATCTGCTAAAAAAGCGATTGCTTCGTCTATAAATAATAGAAACAATCGCTTTATATCAAACTTTTATATCAACGCTTCCTCCAACATTAGGATTGACGCTTTGTTCCATCATTTTAACAAGGTTCGCACCATTTTGTTCTACCATATCTTTTACTTTTGAGGCCACTCCAATTGCTATTTGACCTCTTACTTGATGCATCTGCTGTACGGATGCCATTGCTGCTATATCCATGGGATCAACTCCTTATATACGGATAGATTATCAAACTTTAGCTTATCTCTTCTATTATTGTGCAATAAGTTGATTATCTAAGTTATTAGTTAAATTTTTTGAAAGAGCCATCGTTTTCTTCAACATCATATGTATAATAGCGAGGCAATAAACTCTAATACAATGTCATCAGCTCTAAT
>JAOZKH010000162.1 GCA_029935405.1 Vallitaleaceae bacterium
CGTGCAAGTAAAAGAGTAAACTAATAAACAATTGGTATACTCTTTTTTGATTAAATTTATAATTTGCTTTTCCTATCTTGTATTCAGTTCTAGCATCATCCATAACAGTTTTCATATTATCTGTTAATAGTTCTTTTGGAACTCCTTCAAAGGTTTCAAATGCATCATTTATAAATGAAAAGAGAACGTCTTGAGTTTTACTTAAGGATAGACGATAAACACGAAATCTGGAATATGATAGGATAAGTACAAAGATATTAATCGATATAACCTTTCCATTAATTAGTGTAAACTTCATATTTTCTTTCCAGTCGAGTTGGGCTTGATATCCAATTTCTGTTTCATAACGCATAGATGCTTTATTCATCGAATTTTTTGTTCGATGTTTTTTAAAGTACTCATTGAATTCAGGATACTTAGAAATATATCTTCTAAATGAAGACTGAGCACAATCTAGCTTATAGTTATCTGTAAGGTACTGCTACAACAAACGTTTATAATAAAAAACTTGTATAGATGAATCTGACAATAATTCCTTAATTGTGGGATAAAATTCATCAATTATCATTTATACACAATACTTAGTGGTTAAAGGAGCGCTAGAGAAAGCGAATGTTATCTTGTAATGGGATAAATAGTGGTTCGAAATTTGCCATTATCTGAAAGGATGCAGACTTCTAGTTGGTCATTTAAAGCGATGAAAAGAAAGAAACTTTATGAATGTAGAAAAGCCAAAAGAGCTTAGGCTCGGGTGTCTACATACCCTAATATTCTATGGAATGGACTTAAGTAGTCTTGAAATAGAAGTTGTTAGATGAAAAAAAGAGAAGAGGAGAAGAAATCATGGGTGAAAATGGAGTAGCAAGTATTTTAAAATGGTATTGGTGGGGGTACTAATATGTCTGGTAACAATGGAAAGTCTTGGTGGGCTATATGATTTTTTAGCTCCATTTTTTTGTCTATTTTTATATAATACAGACACTACATGGATGGTATCATTGGTGAATATAGAAGTAAAGCTAGATAATACATCAGTCTTGTAATAACTATGGATAGAGAGTAGAATATATGAATAAAAGTGTAGACACATCAATAAGGTAATGAATTTTACAAAAAGCCATAAGAAAATTATAACGTAGAATTCTGAGAAACCTAGTGGGGTATATAGAAAGTTGGTTACAGAAATGACTAAATTGATTATAGGTAGATTGATAAAAATAATATTAGTATTTCAGATATTAATAATTAACACCATTGGTATTACAGCGATTACAATAGAAGAAGACATGTCTATGGAAGATAAAAAAGTTGTTCATGTACTACTTATTGACGGATTAACACCTTCTTATTTAGGAACTCAAATTTATATTGATACAATCACTTCGACGATGTCAGAATATGAGGGCATGATTTTTGATTTCTCCTATGAATATCTGGATATAAAGAAGTTCGTTAGTAATCCATCGTATGATAGTTTTGTTTTTGAGACATTAAGAACAAAATATCAGACATACTTACCAGATATAATTATCTCTTCTTCTATAACAGCAACGAGACTGGATAATCAGAACCTTTTTGAGGATATACCGGTGATTTTGGCGTGGAACGAAGTTAAAATTGAGGATTTTCCAGATAATTATTACAATGTGCCATGGAAGCTTGATTTTGATAAAAATATTGAGTTGATTGATGAGTTATTCACAAATGCAGGAAATATTCATGTTATTACTGATGTGATGCTAACAGATGAGACACATAATAGATATGTTTTAGATTTACAACTCATCTACCCAGAGCTAGATATTACAATACATAGAGAAATGAATTATGAAATATTACTAGAAACTGTAAAAAATATTCCTTTTGAAGATGTTATTTTTTATCATCGCTGGTTTATTGATAATGAGGGACGAAGTTATAAGCCTGAGACTGTATTTGATGAAGTGCAAAAGGTAGCAAAGGCACCGATTATCGTTAATCTTGAACAAAGACTTGGAACTGGAGCTGTTGGTGGTTATATTACAAGTCCAACTACAATGGGGACATCTGCTGCAAAGGCAGCACTAAGTATTCTATTGGCTGATAATGAAAAGATTCCTGAACGTATCTTTGAAGTTGATAGTCAGTATATCTTTGATTATCGTCAACTTATAGCAAGAGGTATTGAAGTTAGCCAGTTACCAGAAGATAGTATCCTAATACATAAAGAACTAAATGTTTTTGAACAATATAAAAATTATATCATTTCAATAGCTCTATTTATAGTTTTCCAGACATTTATTATAGTGCTACTGATTCTAAATATTCGGAAGAAAAATGAACTACAAGAAGCATTAAGTACTACTAATGACAAAATTATTGACTTGAATATAAAGCTTAAGAAAGAAGATGAAATGAAAGACAACTTTCTGGTAACTGTATCTAAAGAGCTTCAGAACCCATTAAACGGGATAGGAAATATTGCAGATAACCTTATGACATTATCTATTGATGACTATAGAGCAACTAGGGTAAAGGAGATTGGTTACATTAAATATATTTCTTCTAGAATGGTTGCACTCGTAGGTGATCTTACGGATACGGAGAGAATAAAACGAAATGAATTGTCTTTTGATATTCAGCCGATTAGTATTGGATCAATTATTAAAAGGGTAATGGATGTTTACATGTATATTCTTGCAGATAAAGATATTGCTCTTAAGTTAGATGGACAGAAACTTCAATATATGGTGATGGCTGATACTAACAGACTTATACAGGTACTTTATCATTTGCTGGATAGTGTTGAGCATAATATGGATAAAGGTATTATATACATTCAAATTGAAGATATGGCATCTGCTGTAAATATCTCTGTAAAAGGATTAAGACAAAAGAAATCAAGTGAATATAGACCAGAATATTTAGAATGGGGACCGTCGCATGAGTTTGAGGTGTTTTCTGAACAGATGAATTTGAAACTTAGTAAAGAAATTATTATAAAAATGTCAGGTTCTTTCAATGAAAAGAAGAATAGAAATAATAATTCTGTGACTTATAGCTTTACATTGCCATATGCTAAGGAACAGGAGGAAGATTTAGAGAATAATCAATTGGAACTTTTACCTTCAAAGCAACAACTTGAAAAAGAAAATAAGGAAGAATATAGATCGATAAATCAATATCATGTAATGGTGGTGGAGACGGATTTGATACACAGCAAAGAAATCGGATCTATGCTTAACAATAAACTTTATAATATCACTTTAGTTTATTCAGGTATTAAGGCACAAGAGGCATTAACATACAAGCACTATGATGCTATTTTAGTTAGCGCTTCTCTTAAGGATATGTCAGGATTTGAGCTTTGTGAACAGATTAGAAGGAGTTATACCTCAATACAATTACCAATTATATTTATTGATATGCTATATAAACAAGAAAATATTCAGCATGGTTATAAAATGGGTGCCAATGACTATCTTGTTAGACCGTTTATTGCTGATCAACTACAAACGAAGATGGAAAATCTGATGAGACTAAAAGCATCAGCTCAAGAAGCAATTAATAATGAAACTTCTTTTCTTAGGGCTCAGATCAAACCTCATTTTCTATATAATGCGATGAATACTATTATGTCCTTTTGTTATACTGATAGCCAGCGTGCTGGTGAATTGATAGGAGAGCTGAGACAATATCTTCATCAGAGCTTTAGTTTTAACAACGATAATAGCATAGTTAGTGTGGCGAGTGAAGTTGCTCTTATTAAGGCATATACGAAGATTGAAAAGGCTAGATTTGGTGATCGGCTAAATCTAATATTTCAAATAGATGAAGGTCTTCTGGACAAAGCTATTATGCCGATTAGTATTCAACCTCTTGTAGAAAATTCAATTAGGCATGGTTTGATGAAAAGGAATGCTGGTGGTACAGTGGAAATAGAAATTCTCTTTGATGAAGACGATAAGGAGAAAATGAGAATTGCAGTGATAGATAATGGTTGTGGCATACCTGAGTCAATTCTTCATGTACTTCATCAAAGGGATAACAAGAATACTAATCTTATGGGTGTTGGAATGAAAAATATAAATAGAAGGTTGCACCAGGGATACAATAGTGCACTGACAATTAAATCCGTTGTTGGAGAAGGTACAGAGGTGTCTTTTATACTCCCCGTAACAGCAATGATTGAAAGGAGTAATGATGAAAGTTATAATCGTAGATGATGAACAACCGGCAATAGATTTTTTGAAAATGCAACTTGAACAGATTAATGAGGTTGAAGTAGTTGGAGAATATAGTGATGCTCTAATAGTAGCGACAGAGGTGGAGCGGTTAAATCCTGATCTAGTATTTCTTGATATTGAGTTGCCTGAAATCAACGGTATTGAATTAGCTCGTCATATTCTTGAAATAGATGAAACTATAGGGATTGTTTTTGTCACAAGTTATGATAATTATGCCCTTGAAGCCTTTCAAGTTAATGCTATGGATTACCTGATGAAGCCAGTTACACCAAAAGAGATGGAAGCATGTATTCGAAAAGTTCGGAGATTTAGGCAGGAGGACCAAGTGATACAAGAAATTGAGGCAACATACTCTATTAACTGTTTTGGTAACTTCATAGTCGAGTCACCGATAGGTAAAGTTAAATGGCCAACAAGAAAAGCAGAAGAATTATTTGCTTATTTTTGTTTGAATAGTACTGAAATTCTTCATGTTTCAGTATTAGGTGAAATTCTTTGGCAAGAAGCGGATGTTAAAAAAGTTAAATCAAAAGTTCATACAGAAATGTATAGAATTCGAAAAACAATAAAAAAATATTAGCTTCCTATAAGAATTAATACTATTAAAGTAGGCTATTGT
>JAOZKH010000163.1 GCA_029935405.1 Vallitaleaceae bacterium
CTAATATCTAATATCTAATATCTAATTACTTATTACCTATTATTTATTATTTAATATCTAATTATTTATTAAGTAGTAACATGTCCAAAACCTGCGAAAAAAATGTCATAAAAGATATTGAAAAAAACTTGACAATTACACAACAAGGGTTTATAATTCATCAGTGTGCATTTTCTAATGTATGCTTTAGCCTTATGGAATTAAGGATTTTAGTATATTAAAGTAAATAATACACGGAAGCACAATTCAAAATTTAGTAATGGAGGTGAAATTAATGCCAACTTTTAACCAATTAGTTAGAAAAGGAAGATCTACGAAAGCGAAAAAGTCAACTGCACCTGCTCTTCAAAAAGGTTTCAATTCAATGAAGAAAAAGTTAACTAACAACTCTGCTCCACAAAAGAGAGGTGTTTGTACTGCAGTTAAGACAGCGACTCCTAAAAAACCTAACTCAGCACTTCGTAAGATTGCTAGAGTACGTTTAACTAATGGACTCGAAGTAACTGGTTATATTCCAGGTGAAGGTCACAACTTACAAGAACATAGTGTTGTTCTTTTAAGAGGTGGAAGAATCAAAGATTTACCAGGTACAAGATACCATATAGTAAGAGGTACACTTGACACAGCTGGTGTAGCAAATCGTAGACAGTCTCGTTCTAAGTATGGAGCGAAGCGTCCAAAGAACTAACAACTAATAACTTAAGAAGTAAGACGAATTAGTGCCGGTAGTTAAAGTCGAAAACCTAGAAGAGGATAAATAATATTTATTTATTTTCTTCACAGGATAACATAGATTAGAATTAACCGTGCGCGAACAGAGTTGAATATTTCTGAGTACCTAAGATTTAATTTATATTAAGGAGGGAAGAACCGTGCCACGTAAAGGTCATATAACGAAAAGAGAAGTTTTAGCAGATCCTATCTACCACGATAAGGTGGTTACAAAATTAATCAACAATATTATGTTAGATGGAAAAAGAGGTACTGCTCAACGTATCGTATACGGAGCGTTTGAGAAAGTTGCCGACAAAACAGGTAAAGATGCAATTGAAGTTTTTAATGATGCTTTAAACAACATAATGCCTACACTTGAAGTAAAAGCACGCCGTATTGGTGGAGCAACTTATCAAGTACCGATTGAAGTTAGACCAGAAAGAAAACAAGCCTTAGGCTTAAGATGGTTAACTATATACACTCGTAAAAGAGGCGAAAAAACAATGATTGATCGCTTAGCTAACGAGTTGATGGATGCAGCAAATAGTACTGGAGCATCTGTTAAGAAGAAAGAAGATACACATAAAATGGCGGATGCAAATAAAGCGTTTGCAAGCTATAGGTGGTAAATAATACCACATGTTAATATAAACCTATCAACAATCCGAATCCAAGGAGGATGTAACTTTGGCAGGAAGAGAATTTTCACTAGAAAATACCAGGAATATTGGTATAATGGCTCACATTGATGCCGGGAAAACAACTCTAACTGAACGTATCCTTTTCTATTCAGGCCGTACACACAAGATTGGGGAAACTCATGATGGTGCGTCACAAATGGACTGGATGGAGCAAGAGCAGGAAAGAGGTATTACAATTACCTCTGCTGCAACAACATGTTCATGGTTAGACAACAGAATCAATATTATCGATACACCAGGTCACGTTGACTTCACAGTTGAAGTTGAGCGTTCATTACGTGTACTTGATAGTGCTGTTGGTGTTTTTTGTGCAAAAGGTGGAGTTGAGCCACAATCAGAAACGGTTTGGAGACAAGCTGATAAATATAACGTGCCACGATTGGCATTTGTAAACAAAATGGACCGTTCCGGTGCCGATTTCTTCAATGTAGTAGATATGATGAAGGATCGCTTAGGAGCAAATGCTGTACCTATTCAGATTCCAGTTGGAGCTGAAGAAAAATTCGTTGGAGTAGTTGATCTATTCGCAATGGAAGCAATTATTTATAAAGATGAATTAGGTCAAGAAGTTTCTCGTGAAGAAATTCCTGATAACCTAAAAGACGAAGCAGAAATGTATAGAGAAGCAATGATTGAAGCGATTTGCGAAACTGACGAAGATCTTATGATGGAATACCTTGAGGGTGAAGAACCATCTGTAGAAAATCTTAAGAATGCACTTCGTAAAGCAGTAGCTGACGTATTAATTATCCCTGTTATGTGTGGTTCTGCATATAAGAATAAGGGAGCGCAATTATTACTTGATGCTATTGTTGAATTTGCCCCATCTCCACTTGATGTACCAGCTATTAAAGGTACATTACCTGATAGTGATGAAATTGTAGAAAGACATTCGTCAGACGAAGAGCCTTTTGCAGCGTTAGCATTTAAGATTATGACTGACCCTTTTGTAGGTAGACTTGCATTCTTTAGAGTTTACTCAGGTGGTTGTAACGCTGGCTCATACATATTCAACTCTACAAAGGGTAAGAAGGAACGTATGGGACGTATTCTACAAATGCATGCTAACAAAAGAGCAGAAATTGACAGAGTTTATGCAGGAGATATTGCGGCTGCTATTGGCCTTAAATTCACAACAACAGGAGATACTTTATGTGATGATAAAAACCAAATAATACTAGAAACAATGGTATTTCCTGAGCCTGTTATCTCAGTAGCTATTGAGCCTAAGACTAAAGCTGGTCAAGAGAAGATGGGTATCGCTTTATCAAAACTTACTGAAGAAGATCCAACATTTAGAACATATACTGCAGAAGAAACTGGACAAACAATCATAGCTGGTATGGGTGAACTTCACCTGGAAATCATCGTTGATCGCTTGTTAAGAGAATTTAAAGTTGAAGCTAATGTTGGTGCTCCACAAGTTGCATATAAAGAAACAATTACTAAAGAAGTTGAAATTGATTCTAAATTTGCTCGTCAATCAGGTGGTCGTGGACAATATGGTCACTGTAAAGTTCGTTTTTCACCAATGGATGTTAATGGTGAAGAAGAATATGAATTTGTTAATTCGACAGTTGGGGGTTCTATTCCACGTGAATATATTCCAGCGGTTAATGCAGGTATCAAAGGTGCTATGGCATCAGGTTTTCTTGCGGGTTATCCTGTAGTTGGTGTTAAAGCAGAATGTTATGATGGATCATATCATGATGTTGACTCATCTGAGATGGCATTCAAAATTGCTGGTTCTATGGCAATGAAAGATGCGATGAAAAAAGGTGTTGCTCAACTTATGGAACCAATCATGAAAGTAGTTGTTACAGTTCCAGAAGATTATATGGGTGATGTTATTGGTGATATCAATTCACGCCGTGGTCAAATGGAAGGTATGGAAGCACGTGGTGGCGCTCAAGTTATCAATGCTTATGTTCCGCTTTCATTAATGTTTGGTTATGCAACTGATCTTCGTTCTAAGTCACAAGGTCGTGGTACATACTCTATGGAGTTCCACCACTATGATCCATTACCAAAGAGTATTCAAGAAAAGATTATTTCAGGTAAAGGTAACGAATAATAGTTGATGCGATAAAATATTTGAATGAATCTTATAAACTATAATGACAAGAATGGGGAATGACCCCAAAAAATAAAGGAGGAAACACATAAAATGGGTAAGGCTAAATTTGAAAGAAATAAACCGCATGTTAATATAGGTACTATCGGTCATGTTGATCATGGTAAAACTACATTAACTGCTGCAATCACAAAAACATTATTTACAAGACTAGGTACTGGTGAAGCTGTTGATTTTGATAATATTGACAAAGCTCCAGAGGAAAGAGAACGTGGAATCACAATCTCTACTGCTCACGTTGAGTATGAGTCAAAACTACGTCATTACGCGCACGTTGATTGTCCTGGTCATGCTGACTATGTTAAGAATATGATTACAGGTGCTGCACAAATGGATGGTTCAATCCTTGTTGTTGCTGCTACTGATGGTGTTATGGCTCAAACTAGAGAGCATATCTTGCTTTCTGGTCAAGTCGGAGTTCCTTATATAGTTGTTTTCATGAACAAATGCGACATGGTTGATGACGAAGAATTGTTAGAACTTGTTGAAATGGAAATTCGTGAATTACTTGACGAATATGATTTTAATGGTGATGATGCTCCAGTAATTCAAGGTTCAGCACTTAAAGCACTCGAAGATCCAGAATCAGAGTGGGGTGAGAAAATCATCGAACTTATGGATGCTTGTGACTCTTATATTCCTGTGCCAAAGAGAGATACAGAAAAGCCGTTCCTAATGGCTATTGAAGACGTGTTCTCAATAACTGGTCGTGGTACTGTTGCAACTGGTAAAGTTGATCGTGGTGTTCTTCACGTTCAAGACAATGTAGAAATCGTTGGATTGCATGAAGAGTCAAGAAAAATCGTTTGTACTGGTATTGAGATGTTTAGAAAACTTCTTGATGAAGCACAAGCTGGTGATAATATTGGTGCGTTACTTCGTGGTGTTCAAAGAGACGAGATCGAAAGAGGTCAAGTACTTGCAGCTCCAGGAACTATTACTCCACATACTAACTTTAAAGCTCAAGTATATGTACTTAAAAAAGAAGAAGGTGGTCGTCATACTCCATTCTTCTCAAACTATAGACCACAATTTTACTTCACTACTACTGATGTAACTGGAGTAATCAACCTTCCAGAAGGTACGGAAATGTGTATGCCTGGTGATAACGTAGAGATGATTATTGAATTAATTTCTCCAATCGCTATGGAAAAAGGTCAAAAATTCGCGATTCGTGAAGGTGGCCGTACTGTTGGTTCAGGATCTGTTTCTGAAATCATTAAGTAATT
>JAOZKH010000164.1 GCA_029935405.1 Vallitaleaceae bacterium
GAAGCAGGATTAACAACAGGTACAGGTGGAAATTTTAGCATATATAATCGTGAAAAAGGTTTGATGGCAATTACTCCAGCAGGGATTCCTTATGCAGTGATGAAACCAGAAGATATTGTTATTATGGATTTAGAAGATAATATTGTAGAAGGGGAATTAGAGCCATCATCTGAATTTGCAATGCATTCATTGGCATATAAAACTAGAGAAGATGTAAATGCAATGATACATATGCATTCAACTTTTTGTACAACATTAGCAACATTAAACGAGCCATTGCCTGCAGTAAATTATTTGATAGCATTTTCAGGAGGTAAGGAGGTTAAATGCGCAGAATATGCATCATACGGAACAAAAGAATTAGCAGAAAATGCTATGAAAACTATGGGTAAACAAAATGCTGTACTATTGGCAAATCACGGACTTAATGCAGTTGCAGGAAATATGA
The DNA here is from genome assembly GCA_029935405.1 of Vallitaleaceae bacterium. GTDB lineage: Bacteria > Bacillota > Clostridia > Lachnospirales > Vallitaleaceae > UBA1351. The sequence goes on from JAOZKH010000164.1 coordinate 449, forward strand.
TGACGGCCTTTGCTATAGCTGAGCAAATCGAGTTTTGTGCAGAAGTATACATTCGTGGAAAAAGTGCAGGTACACCTGTTATTTTAAGCGATGAAGAAATGACTAAGATGGTAAAAAAATTTGCAAGCTATGGTCAAAAAAAAGAAGCAAAATAAAAATTAATATCCGAGCTATTGATCTAATGGTTTTGTCAGTATATCAAACAATTGTATTAAGTGTTTGATATACTGATTTTTAATATATAAATAAAGTAGTACTCAAATTTTATCATTGTAAAAACACAAACCAACATAAATCAACACAAAATAACAAAAAATGACGTGACATTAATAGTATTTAATGTTAAACTATAGAAAACGTAAGGAAAATGATAAATTTGAAGATGCAACAAATTATAAATAAACCAAGCAAAATATTGAAAGAAGGAAATAATATGAAAACACATGCAGTCAGATTATATGGAAAAGAAGATTTAAGATTAGAACAGTTTGAGTTACCGGAAATAAAGGATGATGAAATATTGGCTCATGTAATATCAGATAGTATTTGTATGTCCTCCTATAAAGCTGCAAAACAAGGTGCCGAACATAAAAGAGTACCAAATAATGTTGACAAACACCCAACTATCATTGGCCATGAATTTTGTGGGACTCTTGTATCTGTTGGAGAAAAATGGAAAAATCAGTTTAAAGAAGGTCAAAAATTTTCAATTCAACCAGCAATGAATCAAAAAAATGATCCTTACGCAGCGCCTGGTTATAGCTTTGAATTAATTGGTGGAGATGCTACATATGTAGTTATTCCTAAAGAAGTAATGGAATTAAATTGTTTGCTTGATTATGAAGGTGATGCTTTTTATTTTGGTTCTGTTGCAGAACCAATGTCGTGCATTATAGGTGCATATCATGCTAATTACCATACAACGCAAGGTTCATATGAACACAAAATGGGGATTGTAGAAGGTGGTAAAATGGCTATCTTAGCTGGTGTAGGACCTATGGGTCTTGGTGCTATAGACTACGCGATTCACTGTGATCGTAAACCGGGATTATTAGTAGTAACAGATATTAATGACAAACGGTTAGAAAGAGCAAGTCAGATTTATACTGTAGAAGAAGCAGCTAAAAACGGAGTAGAGCTAGTATATTTAAATACTGGAGATACTAAAGATCCTGTTGCAGATTTATTATCTTACACAGATGGAAAAGGATATGATGATGTATTTGTATACGCACCGGTAAAACCAGTTATAGAACAAGGAGATAAAATTTTAGGTCATGATGGTTGTCTTAATTTCTTTGCAGGACCAACAGACAAAGCTTTTAGTGCTTTATTTAATTTCTATAATGTTCATTATAGTGCAACACATATTGTAGGAACTAGTGGTGGTAATACAGATGATCTAAAAGAAGCTTTAGAACTTATGGCAAATGGTATTATTAATCCATCTTCAATGATTACACATATTGGTGGTCTTGATAGTGTTGTTGAAACAACTTTAAACCTCCCTAATATTCCAGGTGGTAAAAAACTTGTTTATAATAATATAACTATGCCTATGACAGCGATTAATGAATTTGAATCTCTTGGAAAGAAAAACCCTATGTTTAAAGTTTTAGATGAAATTTGTAAAGAAAATAATGGTTTGTGGAGTTATGAAGCTGAAGTTTATTTATTAGAAAATGCAACACCAATTGAATAAAACTTTCTACTTAATGAAGTGGGAGTCTTAACTTTAAAAAAATCAAAGATAAAAATAATAGATGGAGGAATAAAATGAATTTTCAAAGATTAGAAAACAAAGTTGCAGTAATAACTGGAGCGGCTCAAGGTTTAGGTGAGGCTCTAGCTAATAGATTAAGTTTAGAAGGTTGTCAAGTTGTCTTAGGTGATATTAATATAGAAGCTGTACAAAAAGTTGCTAATAATCTTAATGATGCAGTAGCAGTTCAAGTAGATGTAACTAAGGAAGATCAAGTTGCTAATCTATTTAAAATAGCAAAAGAGAAATACGGTAGAGTAGATATCACTGTATGCAATGCAGCGATATTAATGGCAGATGCAGTGGTTGACTTTGAACTTGCTCGTTGGTCAAAAATGCTTGAAGTAAACCTTACAGGATATTTTCTTACAGCAAAGTATGCAGCTAAAGAAATGCTTGAAAACAAATCAGGAAGTATTATACAAATAAACTCAAAGTCAGGCAAAAAGGGATCTTTTAAAAATTCAGCTTATGCAGCTACTAAATTTGGTGGAATTGGTTTTACTCAAAGCTTGGCATTAGAGCTTGCAGAGAGTGGTATTAGAGTTAATTCAATCTGTCCGGGTAATATGTTAGATTCACCACTTTGGGTAAATAGCCTTTATAAACAATATGCAAAAAATCAAGGTATTTCAGAAGAAGAAGTTAGAGAGAAGTACATGAATCAAGTTCCGATGAAACGCGGTTGTACTTATGATGATGTTGGAAATCTTATGGTGTTTTTAGCATCGGACCAATCCACGTATATGACCGGACAAGCAATAAATGTAACCGGTGGTCAAGAAATGAGATAAAAGGGGGATTGCTTTATGTATGAAAGTAATATAGATTTATTAAATAGTGCTCAAGTAGAGGAACGTTTAAGAGCGCTAGAATCATTAAGTAAATTAGTTAAAGATGGCAAATTATCCTATGAAAAATCTAAAGGATATGTAAATAATCATATACATACGACTTACTCTTTTTCGCCATATTCACCAACAAGAGCTGTGTGGGAAGCAAAACAAGCAGGGCTTCTTACAGCAGGGATTGTAGACCATGATTCTGTTTCTGGTATTAATGAATTTATTGCAGCAGGAAAAATTATAGACATAGAAACAACAGTTGGACTTGAATGCCGCGTTAGCATGGCTAAGACACCTTTTGCTAATAGACGATTAAATAATACAGATCAAATCGGAATTGCATATGTTACCCTTCAGGGTATTCCACATCATCAAGTTGAGACACTAGAAATTTTTCTAGCGCCATATAGAGCTGAGCGAAATGAACGTAATAAAAAAATGATTGAAAATATTAATAAGCTCTTCAAAGAAAAAATTCTAGATTTTGAAAAAGATGTAGTACCATTATCGATGAATCATGATGGTGGTAGTATTACAGAAAGACATTTGATGTTTGCTCTAGCAAAGAAGTTGATTCTTAAGTATGGTAAAGGGGAACCTCTTATCGATGCATTAACTAATGATTGGTCTATAGAAATTAAAGGTAAAATGTATGAGTGGTTAATGGAAGTAAATAATCCATATTATGATTATGATCTACTTAGTATACTTAAAGGCACATTTGTTTCAAAAATATATGTAGATGCGACCAAAGAATGTCCTGATATAAGAGAATTTATAGCAATTGCAGATCAAGTAGGTGCAATATCAGCTTATGCATATCTTGGAGATGTAAAAAATTCTTCAACAGGTGACAAGTCAGATGCTAAATTTGAAGATGACTATGTAGAAGAATTATTTGATTATATTAAAGAAATAGGTTTTAAGGCAATCACATATATGCCAAGTCGTAATACAAAGAAACAATTAAAGGTGGTAAGAGATTTATGTGAGCAACATGAATTTTTCCAAATAAGTGGTGAAGATATTAACTCACCAAGACAGTCATTTAAGTGTGAGGCATTATTAGATCCAGACTATAAGAATCTAATTGACGCAACATGGAAACTAATAGAACATGAAAAGAAATATACTAATTCTACTATGTAGTTTTGACATCTTAACCATGCTTATTAATATATAGATTTATATACGAGGGAGATTGACTTATGTTAGCAATAGAACGACGACAAGAGATTATGGAAATTATCAGAAGAGATAAATCAGTAAGAGTTAATAGCCTAGCAGTTATGTTTAATGTAGCAGAAGAGACAATAAGAAGAGATTTAGATAAATTAGATAAAGAAGGAAAAGTTCAAAAAACATATGGAGGTGCAGTTCTTTTAAATATAGTTTCAGAAGATCCATCTTTCGTAGATCGACTTAAAGTGAATATAGAGGCTAAAAAGTCAATGGGTGAAAAAGCGGCTAGTTTGATTAAAGATGGTGAAACAATCTTTATAGATATGAGTACAACAGCACTTGAAGTAATTAAAGCAGTGCCAAGTAATATAAACATAACGGTTATTACTAACTCTCTTGAAGCTATTATTAAACTAAGAATGAAAAAAAATATAAAACTAATAACCATAGGTGGTACCTTTGATAAAAGCAATCAATTTATGGGTGGAACTATGGCTAATAGATTTATTGACCATTATTATGTGG
>JAOZKH010000165.1 GCA_029935405.1 Vallitaleaceae bacterium
TAGGAACAAAGAGGCTATGCCTCGTTTCGCAACGCGAATTGTTTACGAAAGGAAAACTACTATGATACTTTTCAATAATAATCCAACTAAAGAATTATTATTTCGCAAACCTTCATCCAAGGATTATATTGAATTAAAACAGTTATTTGATAATCCGTTTTATAGATTTGTTAAATCAAACAAAAACAACAGGCAGTTTTATATAATTAACAAAGCCATTTCAGGCCATGATGATTTAAACCTTAACGAATTTAATTTTTTAGCTTATACAAAAGAACAACAATTTATCGGTTATATTAAAGGCTTTCACTCTATTTCTGGTTCAATCCTTTGGATTCAAATCTTAGTAGTTGATAAACCTTTTGTCAGACAAGGATATGGTAAACTTATTATTAGAGAAACTGTACAATCACTTTTACAACAAAAATCTCTTAATAATCTATACTTAACCTGCCATAAAGATAATTCCATTGGCATGAACTTTTGGAAAACTCTTGGTTTTAAACACATGACTGATATTAAAGATACTTATAGCTTAATGGAAGCTAATTTAAGGAGTTTAACATGTATACCAAATCATTTAAAACCTTAGAATTTACTAAGGTACTACAAAATATAGCAAGTCTTGCCATTAGTCCAATGGCTAAAGATATGATAATTAACCTAATACCCTTTGATTCACTTTTTGATATACGCATATCTCTTGGCGAAACAACTGATGGTGTAAAATTAATAACCAAGCAAGGGTTACCTCCACTTCGTGGTATTAAAGAGATTAAAGAAATCTTAAAACGTCTTGAAATAGGTGGATCATTATCTATATTTGAATTACTGTTTTTAACTGACGTACTTAGAACAACCAAACAGGTTAAAAACTATTATAACAGTGGAAGAGATTTTATAAATCCTTTATCAATTGCCGACTACTTTATAGGTCTAAGTCCACTATCTCACCTATATATTGAAATCACAAGATGTATTATATCTGAGGAAGATGTTGCTGATGATGCAAGTCATAAACTCTCAAAAATCCGTAAAGAGATCAAATCAATTGCCGGAAGAGTAAAAGGACAACTAAACAAAATCATACAATCTGCAAGTCAAGCCGGTTATCTTCAAGATAATACTTACACTATTAGAAACGATCGATACTGCGTACCTCTTAAAATCGAACACAGAGGGCAATTAAAGGGAATTGTTCACGATCAAAGCAAAGCAGGTTCTACATTATTCGTTGAACCAAATGCAATTGTAGAGTTAAATAATTCTTTGGCTTCATTACACATTCAAGAAGTTAAAGAAATCGAGAAGATACTGGCAATATTAAGTCAAGAAGCAGCTAAACATATTCACGAGTTAACAATAAATAGTAATTTGTTAACAAAATTGGACTTTATTTTTGCAAAAGCTAACTATTCTATGAATACGAAATGTTCCTGCCCTGTCTTTAACAATGATTATGAAATTTATCTTGAAAAAGCAAGGCATCCACTTCTTGATGGAGCCACTGTTGTGCCAACAACGATTTATATAGGAAAAGATTTTTCAACATTAGTTGTTACTGGACCTAATACTGGCGGTAAAACCGTCACCTTAAAAACATTAGGTTTATTGTCTTTAATGGGGCAGAGCGGTTTGCATATACCAGCCTTTGACGGTGCTAAATTAACCCTTTTAGATAATGTTTTTGCAGATATTGGTGATGAACAAAGTATTGAACAATCATTATCTACATTTTCCTCACATATGACTAATATTACTTTTATATTAGAACATGTTACCGATCGTTCACTTGTGCTTTTTGATGAATTAGGTGCTGGTACAGACCCTGTTGAGGGTGCAGCACTTGCAATGTCAATACTTGAAAGTCTCAAAGAAGCAAATATATTAACAGCTGCAACAACACATTATAGCGAATTAAAAGTTTATGCATTATCCACTATAGGTGTTGAAAATGCAAGCTGTGAATTTGATATTAATACCCTTAGACCAACTTATAAGCTTCTAATTGGAATTCCTGGCAAAAGCAATGCTTTTGCCATATCTAAGAGACTTGGTTTATCTGATTATATTATTGATGAAGCAAAAGAACTCCTTAAAGGTCGCGAAGTTCGTTTTGAAGATTTGATTACTGATCTTGAAACCAACAAAAAAATAGCACTTATTGAAAAAGAAAAAGCCGAACAATTTAGCCTTGAAGCTAAGGATCTTAAGAAGCAAGTCGAAGCTCAACGTCAGCGACTTACAGCTCAAAAGCAACGCATTATGGAAGAAGCTAGACTTGATGCTGCTAGAGTATTAGAAGAAGCCAAAACCGAAGCTGACGATATAATATCTAAAATGAACAATATCGTTACAAACAGCACCGGACTTAATATGTCTGATTTAGAAAAACAACGAACTACTCTACGAGAAAAAATAAAAAACAATACCAAAAACAATCAAAACGAAGTTCGTAAATCTACAAATTTTAAACCTGAAAACTTAAAAGCCGGAGACAGTGTTTTTGTTACAACTCTTAATCAAAAAGGAAATATTATTTCAATATCATCTTCCAAAAAAGAAGCTCTTGTTCAAATGGGCATTATGAAATCTAAAGTCTCATTCGATGCAATAGATGTAGTCATGGAGCAGTTGACCACAAACGATATAAATCATAGTAAACATCCTACCGGTAAAAAGTATAAACCTGCAAAAGGTAACAAAAGCAAAGGAACAACAACGGTCACTAGATCTGGTGGTACAGGTACCGAAGTCGATGTTAGGGGAACAATAATAAGTGATGCCATTGAAATCGTAGACAAATATTTAGATGACGCTTACCTTTCACACTTGGTACAAATAACTATTATTCATGGTAAAGGAACTGGTGCACTTAGACGCGGAATTCATCAATTTTTGCGCACATCACCTCATGTCAAAAGTTATAGACTAGGTGAATTTGGTGAAGGAGACAGTGGTGTAACTATCGTAGAATTCAAAGAATAGGGAAGAGGAGAATACTTATGGAAACAAAAATCAAAATTTTAATCGTTGATGACGACGATAACATTAGTGAATTAATATCTTTATATTTAGAGAAAGAAAATTACTCAACCAAAACAGTTGATAATGGTAATGATGTAATGGACGTCGTTAAGTCTTTTAATCCAAACTTAGTATTATTAGACTTAATGCTACCTGGTAAAGATGGCTACGATGTATGTAAAGAAATTCGTCAAACAAGTACAGTTCCTATTATTATGTTAACTGCAAAGGGTGAAACTTTTGATAAAATATTAGGGCTTGAACTAGGTGCCGATGATTACATGGTTAAACCATTTGATACAAAGGAACTTACTGCTAGAGTTAAAGCTGTACTTAGACGTTATACTCCAAAAGAGAACAAAGGCAAACAAATCAACTTACCTAACCTTACTATTAATCTTTCTAACTACAGTGTTACCCATAATGAAGGTAGAATCGAAATGCCACCTAAGGAATTAGAGCTATTATATTATCTTGCAGCTAATCCAAACCAAGTTTTTACCAGAGAACAATTGCTAGACAGAATTTGGGGATATGAATATATTGGTGACACAAGAACAGTTGATGTTCATGTTAAACGAATTCGCGAGAAAATTAACGAAAATGATTTTTGGGGTCTAAAAACTGTTTGGGGTATAGGATACAAATTCGAAGTAAGCTAATAGCAAGAGGTGACTTATGTTTAAAACATTTTCAAGTAAATTTTTCGCATTGACTGCACTTAGTACATTTGTTATTTTCTTGTTATTATTTGGCGTGTTCAGCCAAGTTCTAACAGATCACTTTGTTACAAGCAATTATCGCAAAATGATAAACGAATGTACAACAATAGAAGAGCAGTATATTGCTACGTATTTTGAAGACAACCTTACAGAGTCAGCCTTTCAATACGAAACTAAAAATACCGCTCATTTTACTGGTACTAGAATTTTTATCTTTAATATAAGTAACACTATAACTTTTGATACAAATGTCAGCTCTGCCAACTTAACTAACACCAAGCTAAACCAACCTTTTCTTGATGAGATGCTGCTAGGAGAAACTTTCGCTACAATTAGTGAGTTCAAGCCCTATGAAAGCGATCCTGTTATTATGGTTATTGAACCTATTGATATTGATGGCATAATAAAATCATATATTCTTATGTATAGCCCATATCCAACTATTCGCGAGGATATAACTTATGTCTATAACCTTACGCTTATATGTTTATTAATCATTATTATAGTTAACTTCTTTTCGTCTTGGGTATTTTCCCGAAGTATATCACAGACATTTAGAACCTTTAATGTGACTGCCAAGGAAATTGCAAGTGGTGACTTTTCAGCAAGAATAGAACCCAATGTATTTAGTACTGAAACTATTGAATTGGCTCAAAGCATGAATTATATGGCTGAAGAACTAGAAAAACTTGAAGATCTACGTAAAGATTTCATTGCAAATATAAGTCATGACTTCCGTTCACCTCTTACTTCTATTAGAGGCTATGTTCAAGCTGTTATGGACGGTACAATTCCTCCAGAAAAGTACGATAAATACTTGACTATCGTTTTAAATGAAACCGATCGCTTAACAAAACTTACTAACGATATTCTATTGTTAACCAAAATGGAAAACGAAGTCTTAAAGCCTGAGCTAGAAATTTTTGATATTCATGAAAGTATTCGAAATATATTACTTCAATTTGAACAGAAAATCATAGCAAAAGGAATCAACCTAACACT
>JAOZKH010000007.1:0-17347 GCA_029935405.1 Vallitaleaceae bacterium
GTTTTGACAAATGGTTAAGGTGTCAAAACTACATAGTTGAACTTTCTACCACTATATGTATGCTTGGAGGCTTCAACCGAGTACTACATATAGTGGTAGAATTAGAGAAACTTAGTTTTGACACCTTAACCATACCTAATCAATAATTAACTATAACTTTTTCATTGGAATAAGATAATAAATTTGATATAATAAGATTAGATTTGGAAAAATAATATGAATGGAGAGTGGAAATATGGCTATAAGATTAATAGCAGACAGTTCAAGTGATTTACCTAAACAATTTATAGAGGATAATAACATACAGATAGTACCACTTACAATTATCTTCGGAGATGAAGAATTAAGAGATGGTGTCGATTTAACACCTTCAGAATTCTATGAAAAACTAGTTAATTCAGGTATAACACCATCTACGTCCCAAGTTCAGCCGGATCGTTTTATCAATGCTTTTAAACCTATTCTTGAAGAAGGTGACGAAGTGTTATGCATAACAATTGGATCAAGTGCTAGTGGTACTTGCCAATCAGCATTTATTGCGAAAGACGAAATAGAATCAGATAAAATAACAGTTGTTGATTCTAATTGCTTGTCTATGGGAACTGGTTATTCTGTAATAGTAGCAGCAAACATGATAGCAAATGGCGCTACTATTAAGGAAATTATTGATGAGATTACACCTTTAACGGATAATAAAATTGAACATTTGTTTTGTGTAGATACTATGACTTATCTTAGGAAAGGTGGTCGTGTTAAAGCAAGTAAAGCGGTGGTAGCTGAATTGTTGAATATTAAACCTATTCTAAATGTTGAAGATGCAATTACACAACCTATTGGTAAAGTTAGAGGACGTAAAAAAATAATACCTTACTATATTAACCATATTGAAAACACGATAGATTTTGAAGCAAATAAGTTTTTATCTGTTGCACATAGTGAAGACCCTGAATTTGCTGCTGAATTTATAAGTGCTTTTAAAGAAAAATTCAACTGGAATAAACCGATATATATATCTGAAATTGGAGCAACAATAGGTACACATACCGGACCAGGAGTATTGGCAGTGTTTTATATCAAAAAGTAATTATTGCGGGTCAGACTTTAGCTTTTGCAGCTAGGCTCTGGCCCGTTTTTTGTATACTACAGTGAAGTACTTGTTCAAGATGTTTTGGTATGCTATAATATCATGAAGTATGTATTGCATTATATAGGAGTTACTTGGAGGAATAATATGAAAAAAACAATAATAACAACAATATTACTATTAATATTTGTAATGAGTACAGGTTGCAATAAATCAACGGATGATGATATATATGATACGGATAATGAAACAGATACTGTTTCATCTGACTTAAATCTAACTATAGATGAAACGGATATAGAATCTGAAACGGTTGTAACGGAAGAGGGTATTACTGAAGTTGATACAACTGAAGCTGATACAACTAAAACGGATACTACACCTAGAGAAGATGTATATGAACCAGCTAGTGAATTAATAGAATTTGATTACTCTGAATTTGAGGGAATAGAACCTTTTGAAGTAACAGATGAAGAGCTAATAAAAGAACTTAATAAATATATGGAAGCTTTTTACTTTAACTACTACTTTACCCTTGGACTTGAAGAAGATACAGGAAATATTACAGTAGATGCAATGACATTATTCGCATTGTCTTATATAATGCAGTATGAATATAATGAATTAAAGTTTGAGCATAAAACTTACACGTTGTATATTCCTAAAGAACATGTAGTAAATATTGTACAAAAGTACTTTTACAAAAATTTAGATGTATTTAATGTGTACGAAGATTTGAAGATAGATTTTGAAGATGATATCTATAGTGTTGTTGTAGAAGATGGACGTTGGGATGTTGAGATAAAGGTCACAAAAGTCGAAAGATTAGGCGATTTTACATTGCGTATACTATGTGATGTTACAAACGAGACAACAGGACGTTTGAAGGAACAAATTGAAGCAGTAGTAGATGAAAGCCAAGATGGACATGTGTTAATTAATTATGGTATCACAATTATAGAAGAATAAGGGAGGGACATTATGTCTGCAAATTATAATTATAAAACAATTGAAACAAAATGGCGTAAGTACTGGAATGAACATCCAATAAATGAACCAACGGAGAATAAGGAAAATTATTATTGTCTTGATATGTTTCCATATCCCTCAGGTAACGGGTTGCATGTAGGTCATTGGAGAGGTTATGTTCTTAGTGATGTTTGGAGTAGATACAAAATATTACAAGGATATCATGTGCTTCATCCAATGGGATGGGATGCATTTGGTTTGCCAGCTGAAAACTATGCCATTAAAATGGGTGTACATCCTGCAAAGGCAACAAATGAGAATATTCAAAACTTTAAAACTCAATTAAAAGATATTAGTGCAGTTTATGATTGGAGTAAGGAACTTAGTACAACGGATCCAAAATTCTACAAGTGGACTCAATGGATATTTGTTAAAATGTTTAAAGAAGGCTTAGCTTATGAGAAGGAAATGCCAATAAATTGGTGTCCTGATTGTAAAACAGGACTTGCTAATGAAGAGGTTGTTAATGGTGAATGTGAACGTTGCGGCTCACCTGTTACTAAGAAAAATCTACGACAGTGGATGCTTAAAATAACTGCATATGCAGAAAGATTATTAGATGACTTACAAACATTAGAATGGCCTGATAAAGTTAAAAAGATGCAGTCTGACTGGATTGGAAAATCTTACGGAGCTGAAGTTGAATTTAAAATTGAAGGACATGACCAAAAAATAAAGGTATTCACAACTCGTCCTGATACACTTTATGGAGCAACTTTTATGGTTATGGCACCTGAGCATGAATTGGTTGAACATTTGATAACTGATGAAACTAGTAAAAAAGTTAAACAGTACGTTTATGATGCGTCTATGAAATCTAATGTAGATCGTATGCAAGATAAAGAAAAGACAGGTGTGTTTACAGGAACATATGCAATTAATCCTTTAAACGGAGCAAAAGTTCAGGTATGGATAAGTGATTATGTATTAGCAGATTACGGTACAGGTGCAATCATGTGTGTTCCTGCACATGATGAAAGAGACTTTGCATTTGCTAAAACTTTTGATTTACCAATTGTACAAGTTATTGCTAAAGATGGAATTGAAGTTGAACTTACGGAGGCTTTTACTGAAGTTGGAATTATGATTAATTCAGGTGAGTTTAATGGATTGCCGTCAGATCAAACAAAGGAAAAAGTTGGTAATTATATTGAAGAAAAGGGAATAGGTAACAAAACCACCAATTATAAGTTACGTGATTGGGTATTTAGCCGTCAAAGATATTGGGGAGAACCAATTCCAGTAGTACATTGTGAAAGTTGCGGAATTGTACCTGTACCTGAAGAAGAATTACCGGTCATATTACCTGATGTTAAAAGTTATGAACCTACAGGGACTGGAGAATCACCACTTGCGGCAATTGATGAATGGGTAAATACAACTTGTCCTGTATGTGCTAAACCAGCTAAACGCGAAACAAATACAATGCCTCAATGGGCAGGATCATCATGGTATTTTTTACGTTATATAGATGTTAACAATGATAATGAATTAATATCTAAAAAAATAGCTAAAGAATGGCTACCAGTGGATATGTATGTAGGTGGAATTGAGCATGCAGTGCTACATTTGTTATATGCAAGATTCTATACAAAATTCTTATATGACATTGGAGTTGTTGACTTTGAAGAGCCGTTTACAAGATTGTTTAATCAAGGTATGATTTGTAAAAACGGTGCTAAGATGAGTAAATCAAAAGGTAATGTAGTTTCACCTGATGAACTTGTAGAAAATTATGGAACAGATTCATTAAGAATGTATGAATTATTTGTTGGACCGCCTGAACTTGATTCTGAATGGGATGATAGAGGTATTGATGGCGTGTACCGTTTTATGAATAAAGTTTGGAAATTAGTAGTAGATAATAAAGACAAAAATGCTTTTGCAACAAAAGAGCTTATAAAATTACGTCATACTGTAACTTATGAAGTTACGGAAAGACTTAATAAATTTCACTTAAATACAACAGTGAGTGCATTTATGGAATACACAAATAAGTTGACAGCATATGGAAAAGCAAATGAAGGTGTAGATAAAGAAACTCTTGAAACTATGGTTCGTTTATTAGCTCCTTTTGTTCCACATATTTCTGAGGAGTTATGGAATATGTTAGGACACGCCGAATCAGTATTTTTTAATGGATGGCCTACATATGATCTTGAAAAAATGAAAGATGATATTATAAAAATTCCAGTGCAAATTAATGGTAAAGTAAGAGCTACCATAGAGGTTGATGCAGAAGCTGATAAGGACACAGTATTAGTAGCAGCTAAAGAATCAATAGCGTCTAAGATTGAAGGTAAAACAATTATTAAAGAAATAGTTGTTCCCAAAAAAATTATTAATATTGTTGTTAAATAATGCGACTACAGGTGTTATAAGTAAAATAGCAATAGATAAATAGCATATTCTGTGCATAAGTGTGTGGATAATGTGGATAAAAAGGCTAAATAGTCAGAAAATTACAAAAAATAGAAACTAATAAAAAACTACTATAATAGAAAGAGGACCAAAATATGGATTACTTAAAGCATTTTGAAACAATTGTTAAAGAACAACTAGAGCGAGTAGAAGAAATGAAAAAACACAAGAATTCTATTGATTATGCTAAATTAGATAAAATCATTATCGGAACTGTTGGAGGAGATGGAATTGGCCCTGCAATTACGGAACAAGCATCAAGAATCATTGAGTATTTACTTAAAGATGAAATTAAAAAAGGTAAAGTTGAAATACGTGTAATTGAAGATTTAACAATTGAAAAAAGAGCTGAAGTTAATCAAGCAATTCCGGATTCAGTTTTAACAGAAATCAAAAAATGTCACGTTATATTAAAAGGACCTACAACAACACCTAGAGAAGGTGATCCATGGCCAAATATTGAAAGTGCCAATGTTGCTATGCGTAAAGAACTTGACTTATTTGCAAATGTACGCCCTGTAAAAGTGCCAGAAGAAGGAATTGACTGGACGTTTTTTAGGGAAAATACTGAAGGAGCATATGTACTTGGTAGTAGAGGTGTTAATATTAGTGACGACATTGCTTTTGACTTTAAGGTAATTACAACTCAAGGTGTAGAGAGAATTGCAAGAGCAGCATTTGAATTTGCTAAGAAAAATGGCAAAACTAAGGTGACATGTGTTACTAAAGCTAATGTTGTCAAAACAACAGATGGAAAATTTTTAGATGTATGTAAAGAAGTTGCTAAAGACTATGAAGATATTGAATTAGATGATTGGTATATTGATATTATGACAGCTAAGTTAGTTGATAAAAAGCGTAGAACAGATTTCCAAGTTATGGTTTTACCAAATCTTTATGGAGATATCTTGACAGATGAAGCGGCTGAATTTCAAGGTGGGGTAGGAACAGCAGGAAGTGCTAATATAGGGAATGAATATGCAATGTTTGAGGCAATTCATGGCTCAGCACCTAGAATGGTAAAAGAAGGTAGAGATATCTATGCTGATCCTTCAAGTATTATTAGAGCTGGAGCTATGTTACTTGGACATATTGGATATATACAAGAAGGAGATAAGTTGTTGAAAGCTTTAGATATATGTGGTCAAACAGAGAAGAAATTAACTATTACAGGTCGCGATACAGGTGCAACGAGTGCAGCATTTGCTGATTACATTATGGAAACTACTGAAAAGTTATAGTATAATATAAGATGTTTAAGCACAAAAAGTGCAAAAAAATAGAAACTTAGTTTTGACACCTTAGCCAAATATATTATTTAAAAACAAAAGACATCAATAAACTGATGTCTTTTGTTTTTATTCAAGAAAAGTTTTTGCTATTCGGATTCATGAGATAATACTTCCCATGAATCAAAAAGTGCTTCTAATTCATCAGTGATAGCTGTTTTTTCTAAAATCAATTCATTAGATTTAGTATAATCCATAAAAACATCTTCTTTAGTAAGTAAATTATCAATATCTATAATTCGATTTTCAATAATTTCAATAGACTTTTCTGCTTTTTCCAATTGCTTTTTCAATTGTCTTTTTTTCTTGTCATCTTCTTTTTGAGATTTCCAATCCTTTTTACTTTGCGTTTCAACCTGTAAAGTGGGAATAGAATTGCTTTCTTTTTCATTTGATTTTTTCTCAATATAATAGTCATAATTTCCATGATATAGTGATGTACCTGATTCTGATAATTCAAATACTTTAGTTGCAACACGGTTAATAAAATAGCGATCATGAGAGATGAAAAACAATGTACCACTATAGTGAGATAAAGCATTTTCAAGAACTTCTTTAGAAACCATGTCTAAATGGTTTGTAGGTTCGTCTAATAATAAGAAATTTCCACCTGATAACATAAGTTTAGCAAGAGATAGTCTGCCTTTTTCGCCACCGGATAAGGTTTTAACTACTTTGAAAACATCATCACCAGTAAATAAAAAAGATGCTAGAAGATTTCTGATTTTACTTGTTTCCATATTTGGTAGTAATTCAGAAATTTCTTCGATAAGTGTTAAATTTTCATTTAAAGTATTATGTTCTTGATCATAATAGGCAAGTTCAACACTTGTACCAAGTCTGAATATACCAGATGTTGCATTTAGTTGACTCATTAAGATTTTAAATAAAGTAGTTTTTCCAGTACCGTTATTACCAATTAAAGCAATTTTATCTCCTTTATAAATATCTAAATTCATATCAGAAAACAACTTTTTGTCATCAAATGCCATTGTAAGCTCATTAATTCTAAGAACATCCATGCCGCTTTCTCTTTTTGGATTTAGAGTTAGATTCATGTTAGTTCTTAAATGAATTGGTTTGTCTAACATATCCATTTTGTCTATTGCTTTTTCGCGGCTAACAGCTCTCTTGATAAATTTTTCGTCATTATATGAACGAAGGCGACGTATAATTTCTTTTTGTCGTTTTAGTTCTGCTTGTTGTTGCTCAAAATGTTTCCGGGCAATATTTTGATAGAGTTCTTTTTTTTGAATAAAACTCGAATAATTACCTTTGTAGACAACAGCTTTACCATTTTCAATATCAATTACTTTTGAAACTATTTTGTCCAAAAAATATCTGTCATGTGAGATAATTACTAAAGTACCCTTATAAGATGAAAGGAAACCTTCTAACCAACGAATAGCTTCTAAATCAAGATGGTTAGTAGGCTCGTCAAGTAGCAACAAGTCAGGTTGTTTTACAAGGAGTTTACCAAGTGCAAGCCTTGTTTTTTGACCACCGGATAAAGAATTAATATTTTGTGAAAACGAATCATCAGTAAATCCTAAACCCTTAAGGACACCTTTTATTAAACTATTGTATCCATATCCACCTAGTGAATCATATGTTTCCATAATCTGGTGATATTCGTTAAGAAATTCTTCAGATGGATCTGGAATTTTTAGAAGCTTTTCTTCATATTCTTCAATTTTAGATTTTAATATAATTATTGTTTGATTAGCCGTATATAGTTCTTCATATACTGTGTGTTTAGAGCTATAATCTGCATGTTGAGCTAAATATCCTAGTGAAGTATCATTGTTAATATATATTTTACCTGAATCAGAGGTTAATTCAGAGGTTAGTATTTTAAATAGTGTAGTTTTACCAGCACCATTAATACCGACAATTGCTGTTTGTTCACCTTTGTTTATATGAAATGAAACACCATTTAATGTGTTTTCGACTATATAAGAATAGCTTATATTTTGACAAGATAAAATCATGATAAAAATCCTTTCGATTAGAGAAAAATAAATAGTAGTATTTGGTTAAAAAAGTTCTTTCTGATAAGTATAATAGCATTTATTCGTGAAATTTGACAGATATTTCACAAAAGACTATAATAAATATAATAAAGTGAAAAGGGGTTAAGTCATGTTAAGTAAAGATGAAGAGAAGAAAATATCATCAGCGGTAATCAAGAGATTACCACGATATTATAGATATTTAGGTGAATTATTAGAAAATGATATAGAACGCATTTCTTCTAAAGAATTAAGTGTCAGAATGGATGTTACTGCCTCGCAGATTAGGCAAGATCTTAATAATTTTGGTGGGTTTGGACAACAGGGATATGGATATAATGTAGAATACTTGTACAACGAAATATCCAAGATATTAGGTTTAGAAAAAACTTATAATATAATTATTGTTGGTGCAGGTAACTTAGGGCAAGCACTTGCTAATTACATAGACTTCGAAAAAAGTGGGTTTGTTGTAAAAGGATTATTTGATGTTAACCCGAAAATTGTTGGAATATCTGTTAGAGGTTTGGAAATTCAAGATATAGATAATATGGAAATGTATGTTAAGAATAAACATATTGATATTGCAGTTCTTACATTACCAAAACAAAAAGCACCTAAGATTGCTAACGATTTAGCTGAATGGGGAATAAAGGGTATTTGGAATTTTGCTCCCACTGACTTACAGCTTAAAGACAAAAGCGTAACTATTGAAAATGTACATTTATCAGAAAGCTTAATGACGCTTTCTTATAGAATAAAAGATAGAGTTTAGCATAATTATTTGGGAGTTATTCTTAGAAAGAATAGCTCTTTCTGCTGAGTATTAAGGAGTGATTTTATGTCGTTTTTAAAACGCAATAGTATTGAGATAGAAATTGATAAAAACACACATTTATTAGTGCTTGATCAAAAATGGCATGAATTATTTAATGACAAAAAACCTTCTAGAATTAAAACTATTGAGAAGGAAGTAAATGACCTACTCAAAAAACAAGGAACTTATAATACTGAGCTTAAGGAATATAGTACACTTAAGAAGAAAATGATGGATGAAATTGTTGAATCTATGAAAGAAGCATATGATGATAAAGATAAAACAGCGCTAAAACAAATGGAAAAAAACAAAAAGTATATTGATCAAATAAATAAAAAGCTAGAACATCATCAAAAAGAGTTGACAGATATTCCAGAGAAAATCAGCGAAGCAAATAAAAAATTAGTTAATGCTACTATGAAAAACTTTTATCATACAATGATTGATAGTAAGAAACAAGCAACACTACTAGAGCAAGAAGTTAAAGATATTAAAGAAAAAATCAAAGAGGTTATAATTAGACGTGATGAAGCTAAGGGATTACATCAGCAATTATATGGTTATATACATGATGTTGTTGGCCCTGACATTATCGAACAATATGATAAATATTATGAGGTCAATAAAAATGATTAAAGGTATAGGCATAGATTTAATAGAAGTAAAACGTATAGCTAAAGCAATAAAGCGAAAAGGGTTCTTAGAAAAATATTTTACAAAAAGAGAAATCTTAATGTTTCAGGAACATAATATGAATCCGCAAAAAGTTGCAGGAAATTTTTGCACAAAGGAAGCGGTTGTAAAAATGTTTGGTACTGGATTTAGAAATATTAAATTGAGTGATATAGAAGTTTTGCGGGATGATTATGGCAAACCAATAGTCGTATTGAAAAATTATGCTTTAGAATTAAGTGTAAATCTTATTATAAAATCTATTCATGTATCTATATCTAATACAGAGGACTATGTCACAGCTGTTGCTGTTGGTGAGAGTTAAGCAAGACAATATAATATAGATAATTAACTATAAATGTAAGCAAAGGAGAACGGAGTTGTTAGAATTACTAACTATTTCTGATAGATATAATGAATAACTCAAGTAATATAAGCTTTACAAATAACAAAGATTTTTATACTAAACTAATATCAATTGCAGGACCGATTGCCTTACAGCAATTGGTTATTTCTTCGTTGAATTTAGTGGATACTTTTATGATTAGTTCCTTGAGTAAAGAGGCTATTGCAGGGGTTGGTGCAGCTAACAAGCTATATTTCCTATTAAATCTGTTTTTATTTGGAATGAGTAGTGGTTCATCTATATTAACAGCTCAATACTGGGGTCTTAAAGATATAAAAAGTATTAAAATAATATATGGATTATCTCTAGTTTTTGCTATGAGTGGCTCTCTTATGTTTACATTTGCAGCGATTGTTATACCAGAAGAAGTCCTTCGCATTTTTACTACTGATGTGCAAGTAATCGAAGAAGGAGCAAGTTATTTAAGGATTGTAGGTTTAAGCTATGTGGTTACATCGATATCCTTTGTAACCGCTTTTTCGCTAAGGAGTACTAATAATGTAAGGTTGCCGTTATTGGTAACAATTGTCGCTATTTCTATTAATACAGTTTTAAACTACATATTAATATTTGGCCATTTAGGATTTAGAGCGATGGGCGTAGAAGGTGCAGCAATTGCAACTGTAATCGCAAGAACATTAGAAAGTGCATTACTTATCATTTTAATTAATAGTAGAAAACTTCCGATTTCAGGAATGCCAAATAAAATTTTTGTTTATTCTAAGGAGATGACGGCAAAATTTATTAAAATTGCACTACCAGTTGTAGTTAATGAAGTAATATGGTCCACTGGAATAACCATGTATGCAGTCGTATATGGCCGAATGGGGACAGATGCTATGGCTGCTATGACAATTACACAAACTATTGAACAAATTGCTTTTGTGGTCTTAATAGGAACGGGGAATGCATGTGGTATAATGTTAGGTAATGATCTTGGTACAGGAAAAAAAGATATTTATAACAGTGCAAAGAGATTTATATCAATAAGTTTTATATTAGGAATTGTTATAGGCTTGTTAGTTATTTTAATTGCTCCGGCAATTACAAGCATATATAATGTATCAGATATTATTAATATAAATATTATTAGAACATTAAGAGTTTTTGGCTTGTTTTTGCCCTTTAAAGCAATTAATGTAATAATTATTGTTGGTATACTTAGAAGTGGTGGAGACACTGTGTTTTCAGCCATATTAGATGCAATGGGCGTTTGGCTTGTCGGTGTACCATTAGCTTTTATTACTGGCTTATATTTAGAATGGGCGCTTCCACTGGTTTATGCAGCAGTTCTTTTTGAAGAGGTTTTCAAAATCATATTTGGCATAAAGCGAACATATTCAAAAAAATGGATGAATAATCTTGTTGAAAACTAGATTTCATAATAAAATAAAAGCTATATAAAATAGAATTGGAGTGAAAAAAATGTCAGGACATTCAAAATTTGCAAATATTAAACACAAGAAAGCTAAAAATGATGCAAAAAAAGGAAAGATTTTTACTAAAATCGGAAGAGAAATTGTTGTAGCAGTTAAAAACGGTGGGCCTGATCCGGCTCTTAACACATCGCTAAATGATATAATTAATAAAGCAAAGTCAAATAATATGCCTAATGATACAATTAGTAGAGCAATTAAAAAAGCATCAGGAGAATCATCAGATGTGATTTATGAAATCATTGTATACGAAGGATATGGACCAAATGGTGTTGCTGTCATTGTAGAGTGCTTGACAGACAATAAGAATAGAACAGCTGCTAATATTAGACATGCATTTTCGAAATATGGTGGAAATCTTGGCACAACAGGTTGCGTTTCTTTTATGTTTGATAAAAAAGGACAGATTAATATAGAAAAAAATGAATCAGTTGATGAAGATGAGCTAATGATGTTAGCATTAGACGCAGGAGCTGAAGATATTGTTGTTGAAGAAGAAGGTTTTGAAGTTTTAACAATGCCTGATGAATTTAGTGTGGTTTATGAAGCTATAAGAGAAGCGAAAATTGAAATACTCGAAGGAGAAGTGAAACAAATACCGCAAACCTTAATTTCATTAGGAGAAGAAGATGCACTAAATATGGAGAGAATGTTAGAGCATATTGAAGAAGATGATGACGTTCAAAATGTGTATCACAATTGGGACGATGAATAATGAAACAATTAGATAGAATGAAAAAGTTAATTGCAGAATTAAATCAGGCTGCTAAAAGTTATTATCAAGAAGATAAAGAGATTATGTCAAATCGTGAATACGATGAAAAATATAATCAGTTATTAGCGCTTGAAGAAAAGTTGAATACAGTATTATCCAATAGCCCAACAATAAACGTTGGATATGAAATACTTAGTCAACTACCGAAAGAAGAACATGTTTCTTCAATGTTGTCATTGAATAAAACTAAAGATAGAGAAGAGCTAGTTTCATGGATTAAAGATAAAGAAGGTATGTTATCTTTTAAATTAGATGGATTAACTATCATATTGACATATAACAATGGTGAACTTATTAAGGCAGCGACTAGAGGTAATGGATTTATAGGCGAAGTTGTTACAAATAATGCTAAAACCTTTACTAATATTCCTATGAATATTCCATATAAAGAAGAATTAGTCCTTCGTGGTGAAGCATTAATTCTTTATTCGGATTTTGAGAAAATTAATGAAAAACTAGAAATAGAAGATCAATATAAAAACCCTAGAAATCTTTCTAGTGGTTCCGTGAGGCAACTAAACAATGAAATTACAGCAAAGAGAAATGTAAGATTCTATGGATTTGCATTAGTTTCTTGCGATTATAAAGATGCTCTTATAACTAAATCTAGTGAAATAGATTGGTTAAGTGAACTCGGTTTTGAGTGCGTAGAATATATGTTGGTTAATAAAGGAAATTTGCTTAAAGCTTTAGAAAAATTTAGTAAAAAGGTAGAAAGTTCTGATATAGGAACTGATGGACTTGTACTGACGTTTAATGATAAAAAGTACAGTGATTCTCTTGGCGTGACATCAAAGTTTCCTAAAGATATGATCGCTTTTAAGTGGCAGGATGAAGTGAAAGAAACTATACTTAGTGATGTGTTTTGGAGTGCATCAAGGACGGGACTAATTAATCCTGTAGCAATATTTGAACCAGTTGAATTAGAAGGTACTTTGGTTGCAAGAGCTAGTCTACATAATATTAGTATAATAGAAAAACTTGAACTTGGAATAGGTGATAGTATCAGTGTTTATAAAGCAAATATGATTATTCCACAAATTGCGAAGAATAATACTAAATCAAATAACCTTATATTGCCAGACACTTGTCCTGTATGTGGATTAAAAGCAATAGTTAAAAATAGTAATGATATAAAAGTATTATATTGTAGTAACAACGAATGTGCAGCTAAGAAAATCAAGTCTTTTGCACATTATGTTTCTAGAAACGCAATGAATATAGAAGGATTATCTGAAGCGACATTAGAAAAATTAATTCAACTTGGTGCTATTCATAAGTTCAGTGACCTTTATAAGTTAGATAATGAGGAAATTAAAGATACTATTATTAATTTAGAAGGATTTGGTGAAAAATCATATATTAATATGATTGAATCTATTGAAGCTTCAAAAACCCCTAAGATGGCAAATTTTATATTTTCATTAGGAATATTACATGTTGGTTTAAGTAATGCAAAACTTTTAGTAAAGGCGTATAAAAATGATATTGAAAAAATCATTAATGCATCATCTATAGAACTTGCATCAATTGAAGGCTTTGGAGAGATTATAGCAAAAAGTTTATATGATTTTTTTCATAATGCAGATAAATTAAACGTTATTAGGGAATTGCTTGAATATATTAAATTTGAAATGATTGAAACAAGTGAAATTAATGAAAATATTAAGGATAAAACATTTGTTATAACAGGTAGCCTAGAGAAATATGATAATAGAAACATATTAAAAGAAAAAATAGAAGAATTAGGTGGAAAAGTTACAGGAAGTGTATCGGCAAAAACAGATTATTTGATAAATAATGACATGGAATCTAATTCTTCCAAAAACAAAAAAGCAAAGAAATTAAATATTCCAATTATTTCAGAAGAAGACTTTAGCACTTTGATTGATTAAATCATTGACTTGTGATAAAATATTGTTCAATATTATAAAAATCAGAAATGTTTTGGTGAATATAAAAACTAGAGATGTATTGGTGAACATAAATCAAAAATAACTAAAATAGTATGATAGACGGAGGTTCTTATGAAGATTACTAAAGAGCAGGTTGAACATGTTGCTCATTTGGCAAGACTTAGTTTAACTGAAGAAGAAAAAGAAAATATGACTAAAGATATGGAAATGATTTTAGAATTTGCTGATCAGATTAATCAATATGAAGTTGAAGATGTTAATGCAACGGCACATGTTATTCCTATTAATAATGTGTTTAGAGAAGATATTGTCGCAAAATCTATGGATAGGGAACTTCTTTTGAGTAACGCACCAAGTACAAAAAATGGTTGTATTAGCGTACCTAAAGTAGTTGAATAGGAGGGGCAGATGAGAACGGTAAAAGAATTAACTAAACAGCTTAAAAATAAAGATATAAGCAGTGTTGAAATAGCAAAAGAATATCTAAAAAGAATCAATGATTTAGATAATAAAGTTCAGGCATATCTTAAAGTTGATGAAACTTCTGTTATAAATATGGCGCAAAATATTGATAACAAAAGAATAAAAGGTGAATCCTTGTCACTATTTGCAGGGATTCCAATTAGTATTAAAGATAATATTTGTACCAATGGCGTTACTACAACATGCGCTTCTAAAATGCTAGAAAATTTTGTGCCACCTTATGATGCCACTGTAATTAAAAAAATCAAAGAGCAGGATATGGTCATATTAGGAAAACTAAATATGGATGAATTTGCGATGGGATCATCTACTGAAAATAGTGCTTTTAAAGTGACAAGAAATCCGTGGAATCTTAAATATGTACCAGGAGGTAGTTCAGGAGGATCAGCAGCTTCTGTTGCGGCTGGTATGACGCCAATTGCATTAGGATCAGATACAGGTGGCTCAATTAGACAACCTGCAAGTTATTGTGGTGTAGTTGGATTAAAACCAACCTATGGTAGAGTATCTCGTTACGGTCTAATTGCCTTTGCATCGTCGTTAGATCAAATAGGGACAATTGGTAAAACTGTTGAAGATGTTGCTCTTACATTAAATGTAATAGGTGGTTATGATAGATATGATTCTACTAGTGCATCTATTGAGATGGAAGATTTTACGACAGATTTACATAAGAATCTTAAAGGCAGAAAAATTGGGATACCTAAAGAATTTATTGGTGAAGGAATTAACGAAGAAGTTAAGGCTGCAATTTTAAAGGCAGCAAGAGAATATGAAAAACTCGGAGCAATTGTTGAAGAAGTAAGCGTTGATTTATCTAAACTTTCACTTCCAGCTTATTACTTGATTTCATCTGCTGAAGCAAGTTCAAATCTTGCTCGTTTTGATGGAATTAAATACGGTTATAGAACAACAGAGTTTGATAATCTTCTGGAATTATATAAAAAGTCAAGGGATGAAGGATTTGGTACTGAAGTAAAGCGTCGTATTATGTTAGGAACTTATGCACTCAGTTCAGGTTACTATGATGCATATTATAAGAAAGCACAACAGGTAAGAACGTTGATCAAAAATGAATTTGATGAATTATTTAAAACTTACGATGCTTTATTAACACCTACAGGACCAACTACAGCATTTGCAATTGGAGAAAAAACAGACAATCCTGTTGAAATGTATTTAACAGATATATGTACTGTACCGATTAATATTGCTGGGATTCCAGCAATATCATTAAATTGTGGTTACGACTTTAAAGGATTGCCTATTGGAATGCAATTAATTGGTAAAGCATTTGATGAAAGCTCTATTTTAAATATAGCCTATCAATTTGAACAACATGCAACTTACGAAAAAAGAACAATTGAGTTAGGATAGAGGTGTGTTATGGCGTATAAAGATTATGAAATAGTTATTGGACTTGAAGTCCATGTTGAATTAAAAACAAAAACAAAAATTTACTGTGACTGTACAACTGAATTTGGTGGAGAACCTAATACACATTGTTGCCCTATTTGTACAGGGATGCCTGGAACACTTCCAGTTCTTAACGGCAAAGTTGTTGATTATGCAATAAAAGCAGGTCTAGCTACTAATTGTAAAATCAATCAGGTTTCTAAGCAAGATAGAAAAAATTACTTTTATCCAGATCTTCCAAAAGCATATCAAACGTCACAATATGATCTGCCACTTTGTTATGAAGGTTCTCTTGATATTGAATTAGATGGAGAAATAAAAAACATTGGAATCACAAGAATTCATATTGAAGAAGATGCAGGAAAACTTAATCATGAAGCTGACGGTACTTTAGTTGACTATAACAGATGTGGAGTTCCTTTGATCGAAATTGTTACTGAACCAGATTTAAGATCGCCTAAAGAAGTGCGTTTGTTAATGCAAAAACTAAGAACAATATTATTATATACAGATGTTTCGGACTGCAAAATGAATGAGGGATCACTACGTTGTGATGTTAATTTATCAGTGCGTAAGTGGGGTGCTAAGGAACTTGGAACAAGAACTGAGATGAAGAATATCAACTCCTTTAACTTTGCGGTTAAAGCGGCTGAATATGAAGCGAAACGGCAAATAAAAGTCATTGAAAATGGTGGCATAATTGTACAAGAAACTAGACGTTGGAATGAAAAAAAGGGTGTTACAGTTTCTATGAGAAGTAAAGAAGAAGCTCATGATTATCGATATTTCCCTGCTCCAGACTTAATGCCAATTATAACCTCAGACGAAAAAATAAAAGCCTTAAGGGCAGAAATTCCTGAACTACCTGATAAAAGAATTATTAGATATACTAGGGAAGATGGACTTTCAGAATACGACGCTAACTTATTAGTTGCCTCACCTAAGATTAGTGATTACTTTGATAAGGCCTGCATTATTGCAAAAAATAAAAAAACTGTCGCAAACTTAATAATAAGTGAATTGTTTAAAAGACTTAATGAAGAGGAAAAAGAAGAGGGAATTATACCGATTAAACCCGAGAATTT
The DNA here is from genome assembly GCA_029935405.1 of Vallitaleaceae bacterium. Classification (GTDB taxonomy): domain Bacteria; phylum Bacillota; class Clostridia; order Lachnospirales; family Vallitaleaceae; genus UBA1351. Next base: position 16,842 of record JAOZKH010000007.1, read on the forward strand.
AGGAAAACTTGCTGAATTACTTGATTCAAATATAATTAGTTCAAGTGTTGGTAAAAAAGTTTTTACAACGATGTGGGAAGAAGATAGTGCCCCTAATGAAATTGTTGATAAACTAGGTCTCAAACAAATAAATGATGATTCAAAACTTAAAGAAATTGCAATTCAAGTAATTAACGAAAATGATAAAGCAGTTAAGGATTATCTATTAGGTAAAGAGGCTGCACTTCAATCATTAATGGGACAAATGATGCGTTTAACCAAAGGAAAAGCAAATCCTAAAATAGTCATTGATATATTAAAAGAAATTATTAATACTAGAAAGTAGAAATCGTCTATCATAGTGATTTAATCTATGTTAAAATAGTTTTATGCTATTAGGGAGGATGACATGGAACTAGAAATGATATCCAAAAAGACGTCTTTGGTTGACGTTGTAGATAAATTAATTAAAGATTCTAAGTTTGAAGAAGCTTTAGAAATAAATATGCGCACATATGAAGAGGCTC
>JAOZKH010000007.1:17447-50070 GCA_029935405.1 Vallitaleaceae bacterium
GATTCTAAGTTTGAAGAAGCTTTAGAAATAAATATGCGCACATATGAAGAGGCTCTTGCTAATGATCAGATAGGGCTAATTGTTGAGTGCTTATATTATTTTGGATTAATTGAAGAACTTAAGGTTGAGCCTCAAAAAGCCATGTCATTTTATAAGCAAGCTAGTGATATATGTAGACATAATAATCTAAAAGAGTGCTTAGTTAAGACTCTTAATAAAAGAGGGAATATCTATAGCGAAAGTGGGAAAATCCATGCTGCAATTAATATGTATATGGAAATTTTACAAATTACTAAAGAAAATGAAGAGCTAGTAGAATATCAAGTCAAACTGCTAAATAATATTGGGCTCATGTATATAGAAGTTAATGATTATGAGTCTGCTCTTAAATATATATACAATTGTATAGAATTAGCTAAGGAACAAGATTATAAATTGACTTTAACAACTGCTTATTCAAATCTTTCTGAAATATATTGTAGGAAGAATAACTTTTTAAAAGGCAAGAATTATAATAGACTTAGTAGTGAAATATCTACACTTATTGAAGATAATATAGGGGTGGCTATAGCAATTGCTAATGAAGGAACTATTTTAGCTCAAGAAGATAAAAACTGGAATAAAGCAAAACTATTGTTTGAAAAAGCTATTAACTTAATAAGTTTTGAAAATTCTGAAATTGATAAAGAAAAAATATTACTTGACTATGGATCGCAGGCATATCACTGTGGTGAATACGACGTTGCGATAAATATACTAAAGGATCTTGCAAAAAATGCTTGTAAAAATACATATTTTAATATCGAAATAAGGGCTCTTAAAATCCTTAAAACCCTATATTTTGAAAAGAAAGATTATAAAAATTCTTATATAGTTACAAATAGATTGTTAGAACTTAGTGAAGAGTCATACACACAATGGAAAGAACAAATAGTTGAGAATATCCATATAAATAAAGATAGTAATGATGTTGAGAAACCCTATGGGATGGAAAAATCTATAAAAACTTTAAAGTCACTATCTGAAGTCGGTCGGAAAATTACCTCTTGCAAAACGGATAGAGATATATATGAGGTTCTTAAGGAAGAAGTGATTAAAATCATTGGATGTGATGCTTTTGGTGTAGGAATAACTTCTGAAAACGGTTTGGAAATTGACTATAAATTTTTTGATGAGAATGGATTCAAGGAAACTGATATTTCGATTTATAATGATGATTACTTAATGTCTATATGTATAAGATATGGTAAAGATATTATTGTGTATGATACTAAGGATAATGTTTATAATGAGGCTAATTTTAGTGGCAAATTATTATACGTAATAAAACATGCAAATAGTAGAGCTATTATTTTCTGTCCAATCAAGTATGAAGACAAGACAATTGGTGGAATTACTATTCAGACATATAGAAGAGGAATGTTAAGTTATGTGGACCTTGAAAGCATAAGAATACTTGGCTCTTATATTGCCATAGCATATTCTAATCTAAATCATGCTAAGGAATTAATAATAGCCAATAAAAAGTTAGAAGAAATTTCATTATTAGATGGACTAACAAGCGTTTACAATAGACATGCGTTAGGCCGCTACATGAATGAAGAATTTGGTGATATGCTTAATACTAAATCGTTTGCAGCGGCATTAATGATTGATATTGACTTTTTAAAACAATATAATGATAATTATGGACACGTTAAGGGAGATCAGTGTATTAAAAAAGTATGTAGAGCCCTTAAAAATAGTTTATCAAGACATAAGTATAAATTGTTTAGATATGGCGGAGATGAGTTTTTTGCGATTGTTGAAGATAGCAATGAAGAAGAAATACGACTTTTATTAGATAAAATTCAACATGGGATAAAGGAACTAGATATTGAACATACACATTCTATAATTTCTGATAATGTAACATTAACAATTGGTGCAACTATAATAGCTAGTATTATAAGTGATTATACAAATATATTTATCAATGCTGATGAAGCTTTATATATTGCAAAAGATAGAGGGAGAAATCAATATTTTATCAATGTAACTACTTGACAAAGTTAACGTCATAAAGTAATATAGTAATAACTTAAAACTCAAATGCAACGAAAAGGAAGAGTACATATTATCTAAAGCCTAGAGAGAAGATGCTGGTGGGAATTCTTCGTGAAGATTATATGGAAGGTAGCCTTTGAGCAACGAATTGAACGAAAATAATATTTTTTAGTAGAGGTAGTCGGTAGCTGACCGTTATAATAGCATCATATCGGAAATTCCTGTATGAATGAGAGCGCGAAAGTGAACTTAGGTGGTACCGCGGAGATATAACCCTTCGTCCTATATAGGACGAAGGGTTTTGTATATAATTCGTTCTGATGTAAGCCAAATCAGATGACAAGTAAAAGTTGAAAGGAGAACAATATGAGATTAAATGGAGCACAAATTGTAGTAGAATGTTTGAAAGAACAGGGAGTTAAACACATTTTTGGATACCCAGGTGCAGCAACTATTAATATTTATGATGAACTATACAAAAACGTAGATTCAATATCTCACATACTTACATCCCACGAACAAGGTGCAGCACATGCTGCAGATGGATATGCAAGATCAACAGGAAAAGTAGGGGTTTGTTTGGCAACGAGTGGACCTGGAGCTACAAACCTTGTTACAGGTGTTGCTACAGCATATATGGATTCAGTACCAATGGTTGCAATAACTGGTAATGTTTCAGTGGACATGCTTGGAAAAGATAGTTTTCAGGAAGTTGATATACAAGGTATTACAATGCCTGTCACCAAACATAATTATATGGTCAAAGATATTAATAAGTTAGCTGAAACAATTAGAGAGGCTTTTTATATAGCTAAGTCAACAAGACCAGGACCAGTTCTTATTGATATCCCTAAAAACCTTACATGGGAAGAAGCTGAATATGAATATGAAGAACCTAAAGAGTATATTGTAGATAAAGACTTTACAATAGATGATAAGATTTACAATATGATAGCATTATCAGAGAAACCAATGATACTTGCTGGTGGTGGAGTTGTTAGATCAGGTGCTAATAAAGAATTACTAGAATTTGCAGAAAAACTTGATGCTCAAGTAGCCTGTACACTTATGGGAATAGGAGCAATACCACACAGCCATGCAAAGTATACAGGAAATATAGGTATGCATGGTTCACTTGTGTCAAATAGAGCGATTAATGAAGCAGATTTATTAATTGTTCTTGGTGGAAGATTTAGTGATAGAGTTGTTGGTAAAGAATCAGGTTTTGCTGCTAGAGCAAAATTAATTCATATAGACATAGATCCTGCTGAGATTAATAAAAATATTGTAATTGATGCTTCAATTAACGGTGATATTAAAGAGGTTTTAAAAGTATTAACTAAAAATATTGACGTAAAAACCAACGATGAGTGGAAATCTTATGTTGATAAATTAAGAAATACTGTAGGGTTTCAAACGGATACAACAACATTAAATGTACCATTATTACTCGGAAAAATAGCAAAGCATACTGTTAAAGATTCTATTGTAGTAACGGATGTAGGTCAGCATCAGATGTGGACAGCTCAACATTTTCCGTTTGAAAAACCTAATAAGTTTTTAACATCAGGTGGCCTTGGAACTATGGGCTATGGATTTGGTGCTGCTATTGGAGCTCAATTTGCAAACCCAAATGAAAAAGTCATAATGATTACAGGGGATGGTTCGTTTAGAATGAATTTTAATGAAATGATTACAGCAGTTAAAAATCATTTGCCTATCAAAATTTTTGTAATGAACAACCGAGCATTAGGTATGGTAAGACAATGGCAAAATCTGTTTTATGATAAACGATTTTCAGCAACAACTCTTGAAGAAGATATAGATTATGTTGGACTAGCAAAATCATTAGGAGGAGAAGGGTTTAATATTTTGAACTTAAACGATGTAGATACAGTACTTGAACAAGTATTTAAAAGTGAAAAACCATGTATTGTAAACTGCGTAGTTGCTCAAAATGAAAATGTATATCCGATGGTACCACCTGGAAAATCAATTTATGAAGCTATAAGTAAATAAGAAAGGCTCTATTATTAGAGTAATAGCAGGAAGTTTTGTTTTAGGTAGTGTGGTATTAGGTATGACTGTATCAACTTGCTTTCTCTATTTTACAGCATTAGCAGGAACTATGCTATTTTTATCAGGGACAACAGGATTTTGTCCAATGGAATTAATGCTTAAACAAACAAATATTGAAAAAAGAATTGCGGTTAAAGAAGAAAAATGATTTGTAAAGTGCTCTATTTCATATGGAATAGAGCACTTTTTTAAAAAAAGATAGTTTTGTAAAGTAAAAGAGCAATATTGGCATGTGCTAAATAGCAATTATGTCAATGTGCAATGAATAGACGTTGATATAATTAAACTACTATTTAAAAATTAGATTAAAAAAACAGAGGTGTAATGATGCAAAAAAGTAAATGGATTATCATTATATTAATATTTATAATCATAACACTAGCTTTTAGAAATACATTACTTTTATGGGACTCTAGAGGATATTATTCATCAGATAATAGGAATGATGAATCAGCAGATCATATCATAGTAATTCTTGACAAAAATTCAGACTTACATGATGAAATTCTTACGGGAATTGATAATGTTGTACAAGAAAATAACATGGTCATTGAATTATGGTCACTAGATAAATATCAATTGATAAAACAATTATCTATTGCACGTTTATCAAAACCTGATGGTATCATAGTTGAACCATTTTTATCTGAAGAATTTATAAATGAAATATCACAAATAGAAAAATTAGGCATACCAGTTGTTACAATAGGTAAAACTAATATTGAAAATAATGAAATTGTTCATGTGGGATATAATCGTTATGAGTTTGGAAAATTGATTGGGGAAATTATTAATCAATCCAATATATTTATTAATAATATTGTCGTGATTAATTCATTGAATTCAATTGAAAATGAAGAAGGCTATAAAAGTCATCTGAGTTTAGGTATAAAAGAAAGTATAGAAACGAAAAATATGATTTCTATAAATGAATTGTATCCAGCAAATTTTTCGAAAAAGTCACAGTATAGTATTGACGAAATTGTTAAAAATTATGGTTCATCATGTTTGCTTATTACAACAAATGAAGATGATACATCTAAATATATTAAAGAAATACTGAATCAAAGGATCGAAAATCGTACACATATGATTGGATTCGGTTATAATGAAGATGTTATTGCATACGTTAATAGAGGTGTTATAAATTCAACAATTAGTATTAATGGAATTCAAATGGGACAAGAAGCTATTATTGCAATGAAGAAAAATTTAGATGGGCAAGTTATATCAGATACTATTCACGTTGAGATAAAATCTGTAACATTTGATAATACAGAAAAGGCTTGGTGGCAATTTGAAGATGAAATCAATTAAAGCGAAGATGCAACTGATTATATTTTTAAATATATTACTTGTAACCATTATTAGCAGTCTCTATATTATTACTCTAAAAAAGAATGAACAGCGATTAGTACTAATGAATGAGAAGAGTCGTCATATAATTAGTATTGAAGAAAAGATTCATAATACAGATTATTATTTACAAAAATATATAAAAAATAAGAACTCATCAGATATTAATTATATGATGATTAATATTGATGAGCTTACCACGTTAATTAAAGAGCAAGATAGCATTCTTTTCCCTAGACGATCGGATTTATTAATTAATAATATTCAAGAAATATCAAAAAATTATATTCAGCAAGTAGATCAAGTTATCTACTATAAAAGATTACAGAATTTGGAAAAGTATGAAGAATTGTATGCAGACACATTAATTGTAAAAAGTTATATAATTAACTATATTGATGAGGTGAAAACATTATTACTAGAAGAAAATAGTGAAAATAATGGTGTGTTTATTGATAAAAATAGAATAGTACAATATAATAGTGCGGTAATGATTATAATGATAATATGTATGTCGTTATATCTTGGAAGAATCACAACAGCAAATATAATAAAACCAATATTAGCTTTATCAAAAAGTGCTTCGAAAATCACAAAGGGCCATTTTGATATTCAAGATGTGAAAGTTTATACAGACGATGAATTAGAGCTTCTCAGTAATACATTTAATAAAATGAAAAATTCAATCAGGATCTATATTGATGAATTGCATGAACAGGCTAATAATGAACTATTGTTGAGAGAAAAAGAAATTGAAAATTTGAAAATGAAAAATTCATTAGATAATGCAAAACTATATGCACTACAATCACAGATAAATCCACATTTTCTATATAATACTATTAATGCAGGTGTACAAATGGCGATGATTGAAGGTGCTGATAATACAAGTGATTTTTTAGAACATATGGCTCGAATGTTTCGGTATAATCTTAAAGGATTAGATAAACCAACAAAAGTTATTGATGAAATTAATAATATTAGAAATTATTATAAATTGTTAAAAGTAAGATATAGAGATTTGATTGAGTTCGAATTTATGGTGGATGAAACAATAAACAACTATACTATTCCACCATTAACGCTTCAACCACTTGTGGAAAATTCTATTATTCACGGATTTAAATCAAAAAACACAGGAGGAAAAATTAGAATCATTACGTATGATGAGATGGATTTTTTCTATTTGATAGTATGGGATAATGGCGTAGGAATTGACACAAAAATTACGATAAAAGATAATAAATCTAATAGTGTTGGTTTGAATAATGTTATGGAAAGACTTGAGATTTTTTATGATCAAAAAGATATTATGACAATAGAAAGTAAATTAAATGAATATACAAAAATAACGTTAAAACTACCAAAGAAGGTTATTATATGATTAAAGTTTTTATTACTGATGATGAGCAAATTGTTATTGACGGCATTCGATTTATTCTCGAAAAGGATTTAATGGAAGAAGTTGAAGTTATAGGAACAGCCAGATCTGGGGGAGAAGCCATTGAGAAATGCATGTCTATTAGCCCAGACGTATTTTTTATGGATATTCATATGTTGGGAATTAATGGATTAGAGACAATTGAATTTATTAAAAGACAACACCCAAAGGCAAAGTTTGTTATTATAACAGCTTTTGAGGAATTTGAATATGCCAAAAGGGCTTTGGAAATTGGCGTAAAGCATTATATGTGTAAACCCATAAACAGAAAAAAACTTTTTACTATAACTCGTGATTTAGTTAATGAAATAAATGTTGAGAATATCAGGATAAAAGGTAATCAAATCAATATAGATACATTACACAAAATATTGCCATCATTAGATCAAAATCTTATATATGCTATTATAATGAATGACGGTTATAAACATGTTATGAAAGAATATCATACAATTCGTTTTACAAACACCAAATATGCTTATATGGTAGTGATTGAAATTGGACAAGATATGGATTTGTTTGACGCAACCAAAATAAAGCATCATGATATAATATATAATAAAATAGTTAATGAATTAAAGGCGAAATTCAAATGTGTAATAGGACCTTTGCTTGCTAATAGAGTTACAATGATGGTGTATTATAATCAACCAAAACTTGTACAACAAAAGAATGAAAATCTTGATTTGCTACAAAATACTTTTTCTAATGAATTGAATCTAGTGTGTAAAATAACTTGTGGCAGAACGGATATATATGAATCAATGCACTTATCTTACCAAGAAGCCATAAAACAACTTAGATTTACAAGTTTTGGGCAGTTTAATACAGAAACATTATTATTAGAAAACAACAAAGAGGATAAGAAAAGTATGATTACCGATATACTAAGTGTTGTTGAAGATGGGAGAGTTGAAATTGTCATACCACTTATTAAGGCTTTAATGATAGAACTTAGAAGTTATGACTATGATTTCAGACGAAATAAAATAGCAGAACTATTACTACTTGTTTACGGCAAGGCATATTTAAATCAGGCACATAATGGTTTGATGCCTCTTGAATATATTAAAAATATTATTGATTCAAAGGAAGATGAAAAACTAGAGTTATGGAGTAATGATATTATTGTATTGATAACTCGAAAAATATCAGAAATTAAAGAAAAACAAAGATCGAGAACCATGCTAATAGCTGAAAAATTTATATTAGAAAACTATATGCAGGACATTAGCTTAAACGATATTTCATCACATGTTGCAATCACGTCACAATATTTTTCGAAATTATTTAAAGAAAGTTATGGTAAAACTTTTGTAGAATATTTGACGGACGTAAGAATGAAAAAAGCCAAAAGTTTACTACGTGTAGGTAATCATCCAATTAAAGAAATATGTTTTTTAATTGGATATAAAGATCCCAATTATTTTAGTCGATTATTTAAGAAATACAACGGAATAAAACCAAGTGACTATAAGAATTATATAGGGAGTGAAATGTATGAAAAATAAAATAATTATCGGAATAATCCTTTGCAGTGTTATATTTATTATTTGGATTAGCAATGAGATAAAAACAGGAAAAGTATTAGAAGAAAAGCCGTTTACTATTGGATTTTCTATTGATACAATGATTGTTGAACGATGGAAAAAAGATAAAGATATTATGCTGTCAAAAGCAAAAGAGAGAGGAATAGAAGTAATAACAATGAATGCCAATGAAGATAATGATCGTCAAGTAGAACAGCTTACAAAATTAGTTGAAGCAAATGTAGATGTAATTATTGTTATTCCTTTTGATAAAGATGGTATTAGTAATATTTTAAAAAAAGCTAAAAGTAAAGGAATTAAGATTATTAGCTATGATAGGTTAGTTATGGGCGCGCCAGTTGATGCATATATTTCTTTTGATAATATTCTCACGGGAAAACTTATGGCAGAACAATTAATTGAAAAGGTACCAGAAGGTAATTACATGATTATTAATGGATCTTCTAAAGATAATAATAGTTATATGCTAAATAAAGGGTATTATGAAATAATAAATAAAACTGAAAATTCTAAAAATATTAATGTAGTACAAGAAGTATGGGCGGAAAACTGGAGAGAAACAGTTGCTTATGAAGCAGTAATAAAAAGCTTAGAGGATGACTATAAAATAGACGCAATTATTGCTTCGAATGATAGATTGGCTGAAGAAGCCATTAGAGCTTTGGCAGAATTTGGTATGGTAAATAGCGTAAAGGTTGTTGGTCAAGATGCTGATATAAATGCATGCAAACAAATCATTGACGATGTTCAATTGGCAACGGTTTACAAACCTATATCAGAATTAGTAGATTTAACGTTAGATGTTGCATTGGCACTTAGAGAAGATATAGTACTTGATGGATTCAAAGAAATAGATAATGATTTTGAGATTGTTAAATACTATACTATTAAGCCAATGCTTGTTAATAAAGACAATATGATGGATACCGTTATTGCAGATGGTTTTCATAAAGAAGAGGATATATATAAGTAATAGCATTTTTATCATATTCTGATAGTAAAGACTAATTTCTAATGAAGAACTATTGAAATTAGTCTTTGTTTTGTAGAAAATTATCCATGGAAGATTTGTATTATAAATTTTATACTAATATAGTAAGCAATTAATCAATCAAATTTATGGAGGTATTTTTATGAAACGAATATTATCAATGTTAGTTGTTATAGTATTGGTGTTTAGTATGGGTGGGTGTGCAAAAGAAGAAGTTGTTACAAAAGAAGAAACGAAAACAGAAGAAGAAATAAAAACAGAAGAAACGAAAACGGAAGACAAAATAGTAATTGGTTTGTCATTACCAACTCAATCAGAAGAACGTTGGGTAAGAGATAAAGAGAGAATGGAGCAAGTTGCCGCAGATATGGGAGTGGAATTACTTGTACAAGTAGCAAATGATGACTCAGGGCAACAAGATTCACAAGCGAAAAATTTACTATCACAAGGTATAGATGTATTGATTCTTGCACCTCATGATGCAACTGCAGCTGCTTCAATTGTAGATGCAGCTCATGAAGAAGGCGTGCCAGTAATATCTTATGATAGACTTATTACAAATACAGAAAATCTAGATATATATTTGTCTTTTGATAATGTAAAAGTAGGCGAATTGCAAGGTGAATACATCACTAATTTAGTATCAAAAGGTAAATATATTATTCTGGCAGGTGCACCTACAGATAATAATGCAAAATTGTTTAAACAAGGCGCAATGGTTTATATTCAACCATTAATTGATTCAGGCGCTATTGAAGTAATAATGGATCAAGCTGTAGATGGATGGAAGCCTGAAAATGCACTTAAACTTGTAGAAAATGCTTTAACTATGGCTGGTAACGAAGTTGATGCGATTTTAGCTCCAAATGACGGGACTGCAGGAGGTGCAGTTGAAGCATTAGCAGCTCAAGGACTTGCAGGAAATGTTATTATTACGGGTCAAGATGCATCACTTGCAGGTGCAAAAAGAATTGTTGAAGGAACTCAAAGTATGACCATTTTTAAAGATACTAGAATTCTTGGTGCAGCGGCTATTGAAACTGCAATAAATCTAGCAAAGGGAGAAGAAATAGTTGGCTTAAACGGTGGTGTTGATAATGGAGTCAAAATTGTACCTTCTGTACTTTTAACACCTTTTGCAGTCGACAAAGATAATATTGATGAATTACTAATTGATAGTGGATACTTGAGAAAAGAAGATGTATATAATTAAGATTTATTCAATGTTATTATATAAATAAAAAAAACCTATAAATACAAACTGAATATAGGCGAGGACCAGTGGGTCTCTCGCCTATATTAAAGGTGGTTAATATGTCAGAAATTATTTTAGAAATGATGAATATAACAAAAGAGTTTCCTGGAGTTAAGGCTCTTAATAAAGTAAAGTTAAAATTAGTAAAAGGTGAAATACATGCTTTAGTCGGAGAAAATGGAGCTGGTAAATCAACGCTTATGAAAGTGCTGAGTGGGGTGCATTCATTTGGAACATATGAAGGTGACATTATACTAAATAATAAAATTTGCCAATTTAAAAATATAAAAGATTCTGAAAATTCTGGTGTTGCAATAATTTATCAAGAACTCGCGCTTGTTAAACAGATGAGTATAGCAGAAAATATATTCCTTGGTAGTGAAAAAATGAAGGGTGGGTTGATTGATTGGCATCAAACAACTTATGAAGCACAAAAAGTAATGAATGAAGTTGGGCTTACAGATATACCACAGACAAAAATTTTTAATATTGGAGTGGGCAAACAACAACTTGTCGAAATAGCAAAGGCATTGACAAAAGATGTTAAAATTATAATATTTGATGAACCAACAGCTGCGTTAAATGAAACAGAGAGTTCTAATTTGTTAGACCTAATAAGAAGGCTTAAAGAAAAAGGTGTAACCTGTGTTTACATTTCCCATAAATTAGAAGAAGTTAAAGAAATTGCAGATACTATTACAATACTTAGAGATGGAAATTCCATTGAAACAAGAAAAAATGATGCATCATTGACAGAAGACCTAATAATAAAAATGATGGTTGGAAGAACATTAGAAAATAGATTTCCAAGAGAACATAGAAAAATAGGAAAACCAATATTCGAGGTGATAAATTGGACAGTGCATAATCCAGAATTACCAGATAAAAAAATTATTGATGATATAAGTTTTAGTGTTAATAGAGGTGAAATCATTGGAATTGCTGGTCTTATGGGAGCGGGAAGAACTGAACTTGCATTAAGCTTAATTGGCGCTTATGGAATTGGAGTGTCTGGTACTGTGAAACTAGAGAGTAAAGAAATAGTAATGAAGTCACCTAAATCTGCAATTGAACAAGGAATTTGTTATTTGACAGAAGATAGAAAAGGAAATGGATTAATCCTAAATATGCCGATTAATAAAAACATTACATTGGCAAGTGTTGATAAAATTCTCAATAATGGACTAATAAATCAACATGAAGAAGAAAAAAATGTACGACATTATGTTGAAACCCTAGGCATAAAAACGCCAAGCACTGAGCAACATGTAAAAAACTTGAGTGGAGGTAATCAACAAAAAGTATCTCTTGCAAAGTGGCTTATGGCAAAACCAAAGGTGCTCATATTAGACGAACCAACTAGGGGAATAGATGTAGGTGCAAAATATGATATCTATTGCATTATGAATAAACTAGTTAGAGAAGGTGTAGCTATAATAATGATATCTTCAGAATTACCTGAAATTATAGGAATGAGTAATAGAATTATTGTTCTCAATGAAGGAAAAGCGGTAACAATTGAAGATGAAAATGTTAGTCAAGAAAAAATCATGTACTATGCTACAGGAGGAAAATAATGGAAAAGATACAATTAATAAAATCAGCTATAAAGTCAAATTTGCAACAATATACAATGTTTTTTGCTCTAATTGGTCTGATGATAATATTTACTATTTTTACAAATGGTACATTTTTAATGCCTAGAAATCTTTCTAATTTATTGCTTCAAACGTCTCATATAGCCATATTAGCTTGTGGAGTTGTTCTTGTTATAGTTTCTGGTCATATAGATTTATAAATAGGATCTGTTGTTGGATTTACAGGAGCAGTGGCTGCTATTTTACAAGTTAATTTTGGTTTGGGGACTTTTATAACAATAATATTAACTTTAGTTGTTGGCGCAGTTATCGGACTATGGCATGGTTATTGGGTGGCATATCAAGAAGTCCCTGCCTTTATTGTTACATTATCAGGAATGATGGCCTTTAAAGGAGGCTTGTTATATATTACAAAGGGAGCAACAATTGCTCCAATGAATGATAGCTTTAAAGCAATTAGTCAAAAGTATTTACCTAATATATCAGGATTTGACATACATATAACTACAATTATAGTAGGTGTTATCATAGGGATATTATTCATTATTAAGAATATTAAAAACCGAAAAGATAGAATGGAGTATGGTTTCCAAATAAAATCTATAAATATATTTGTGTTAAAACAAATAATCACTTTTTCTCTCATTATGCTACCGTTTATTGCAGTAGCGTTATATAATGGACTTCCATACGTAATTATTCTTGTTTTTGTTGTTGGGTTTATTTATACAGTCATTACAACTAAAACAAAATTCGGGAGACATGTTTATGCCATTGGTGGAAATAAAGAAGCAGCAATTCTTTCAGGTATTGAAACAAAACTAGTTAATCTTAAAATATTTATTTCAATGGGAATATTAAGTGCACTTGGTGGAATTGTTTATACAGCAAGATTAAATGCAGCAACTGCAGGTGCTGGGTCTGGAATGGAACTCGAAGTTATTGCTGCAGCAATTATTGGTGGAACATCTACTCTAGGTGGTGAAGGTACCATTTTTGGCGCTATTATCGGAGCATTGGTTATGGCAACACTTAATAATGGTATGAGTTTAATGGGAGCACAACCAGATATACAATATATTACTAAAGGGCTTATATTGTTATTGGCAGTGTGGATTGATATTTCTTCAAGAAAAAATATTTAAATACAACTTTTCTAAAAAAAGTAAAAGAGCAATATTGTCATGTTGTTAATGAGTTTAAACCCAATGACAAAAGTATGTTATTGGGTTTAATATAATATATAGATAACAGTAAGCACGAATATCAAGAAAATAGTGGAAGTGATGGAAATATATGCAGTTTAATTATGAATTTATTAAACATCAAAAAGGATTACCATTTAAAACATATTTTGTAAATGTAAGACAAATACCATACCATTGGCATTCTGATTTGGAAATAATGTGGGTATTAAAGGGAAGTGTTAAAATACAATCTAAAAATGGAGAGTATTTACTTACTCAAGGTGATGTATTTATTGTAAATACATACGATGTACATAGTTTGTATAATACAGAAGAAGATAATATTGTTTTAGGAATACAGGCGAATACACAATTAATTAAAAATATAGTATGTTCATATAGTGAAATATGTTTTTTAGAACAATATATTAAAACAGATAATCCAAAGGGAAAACAGCTAAAAATATTCATGGCAAATATTATGTTAAGTATGCATGCAGAAGGAATAGCAGCATTGTTGAATTCAACAGCTGTTTTCTATAATATGCTTGCAGAATTAGTAAATCAAGTAAAATATAAATCTTTGAGCCAGAATTCACTTAAAATAAAAGAACATGATTTTGAGAGGTTGCAAGGTATTATATCTTTTATTAATGAAAATTATCAGTATAAAATTTCACTGCAACAAATAGCTGATATGTATTATATTAGCCGTTATCATTTGTCGCGTTTTATAAAAAATAAATTAGGAATAGGATTTCAAGAATTTTTGAATCGAGTAAGATTAACTCATGCAGTAGAATTTATATATAATACTGATATTACAATTATTGATATAGCAGAAAATTGTGGATTTTCAGATGTTAAATACTTAAATAAATTAGTTAAAGAGTCATATGGTATGACGCCATTACAACTTAGAGTTAAATTTAGACAATCGCATACCCCTGATAATAATACTAAAGAACAATTTACAGATATTTACAATGAAAGCCATAGATTAGAAGATTCCATGGAAGGTTTAGAAGTATTGAAGGCATTTCTAAAAAATTAACGAAGTTTAAAAAATATGGAGGTTTACAATGAAATCAATGTCATCATATGAAAGAGTCATGAATAGGCTAGAAGGAAAACCAGTTGACAAGGTCCCAAATATGAATATTATTATGGCTTTTGCAGCGAAACAAATAGGCGCTACCATGAAAGAGTTTTGTACGGATTATAGAGTATTAGTAGAAAGTAAAATATATTGTGCAAATGAATTTGGCATTGATACAGTATCAGTTATTAGTGATCCAATGCGTGAAGCTCATGGGTTTGGTGCAAAAGTTATATTTCCTGAGAATGATGTACCTTTTTGTAAAGAACATTTAATAACAGTTCTTAGTCAAATAAAGGATTTAAAGCCAATAAATCCAATGAATAATGAAAGAATGATTGATAGAATTCGTGCAGTCGAAAGCTTGAAAAAACAGGTGGGAGGTAAGATTCCAATCATCGGTTGGGTAGAAGGTGCATTAGCAGAGGCAGCTGATTTACGTGATATTTCATATGTTATGATGGATCTAATGATGGATGGAGAGCGTATGAAAGAGTTTTTTGAAATAATATATGAACAACAAAAAATATTTGCAAAAGAGCAAATTAATGCAGGAGCAGATTTTATTGGCATTGGAAATGCCGCTGC
This sequence comes from Vallitaleaceae bacterium, assembly GCA_029935405.1. GTDB lineage: Bacteria > Bacillota > Clostridia > Lachnospirales > Vallitaleaceae > UBA1351. Next base: position 32,638 of record JAOZKH010000007.1, read on the forward strand.
TTCTTTGATTGGACCTGCTCTTTACGAAGAATATTGTCTAGAGTTTGATACGAGAATAATTAAAGATATTCATGATATGGGTGCAAAAGCCAAACTGCATATTTGTGGTAATACAGAGCCAATACTTGAATTAATTGCAAAAACACAAGCGGATATATTTGACGCGGACCATGTGGTAGATTTTTCAAAAGCCATTGAAGCGTTTAAAGGTACAAATACAGTTGCTAACGGTAATCTTGATCCTGTTGCACATATGATGCGAGCAGATGAGCAAATAATTACTGAAGAAGTCAAGAAAAGATTGGACTTAGCAGATGAGAGAACACTAATATCTGGTGGGTGTGAGGTTCCAGCAGCAACATCAGGAGAAATAATGAAACGTATGAATGAAATGTTATATTTATAAAATAGCCATAATAATTAGTAAAAGATATTGTTTATAATACCGATGTTATAGTATAATGTTGGGGAAAGATATTAATAGAGAGTGGGTAAATGAATGATTTATACATTAGGAATAATACTAATAATCATAGGTTTAGATCAAGGCTTGAAAAATTATGCAAAGAAGAAGTTTAAAAATAAGAAAATATATAAAGGCCCGTTTACATTTAGTCTAGTTAAAAACAAAGGTGCTTTTAAAGGTTTCCTAAAAAACAAACCAAGTATTCTAAAAGCATTACAAATACTTGGCTCAGTAATAATGATAATTATGGCACTAACTTCAGCTGTTAAAAACAAGAATAAAATCTTGACAATAGGATTAGCATTAATTGCAGGTGGAGCAACAGGCAATCTAATTGATAGACTAAGAGATGGTGAGGTTACAGACTTTATCGCCATAAAGTGGACTAAAAACTTATATTATAATTTAGCAGATTTTGCTATATTTATTGGTGCCTTTATATTATTTCTTAAAAATTTGTTTTAGATAGTCCATACGTTTTGAAGTTTGTTGAAGTAATAAATCTATTAGTGTTACAGCAATCATATTTTCAACAACAATAACTGCTCTTGGAACAATGACAGGGTCATGACGACCACCTATTGTTAAGTCTACAATAGTGCCGCTATTATTTATAGCTTGTTGTGTCATATGAATACTTGGAGTTGCTTTAACAGAGGCTCTAAGGGTAATGGTGCTTCCATCGCTGATTCCGCCGGTTATTCCACCAGCATTATTAGTGACTTTTTGAGGCTTTCCTTCAATTGATTCATAAAAATCATTGTTTTCAAATCCAGTCATAGTACTTGCTGCAAAACCAGCACCTATTTCTACACCTTTAATAGCACCAATTGACATAATGCTATGAGATAGTAAACCGTCAAGTTTATCAAAAACCGGTTCGCCGATACCTGCTGGTAACCCTTTAATGATACATTCTATTATTCCACCAGATGAATTACCTTCTTTTATTAACTTTTTCATGTAATCTTCAGCTTTAGGGACAAGAAAACTGTCAGGAAATCTAAAATCATTTTCGTATATTTCATCAACGTTAAAATTTGAATAATTAATTGAGAGAGGTCCAATGGATTTGGTATATGCAGTTACTGTAACACCCAATTCAAGTAATATTTTCTTTGCAATTGCACCGGCAGCTACCCTGCCTATAGTTTCGCGACCAGAAGAACGACCGCCACCACGATAATCTCTAAAACCATATTTTTGATCATAGGCATAATCGGCATGGCCAGGACGATATATATTAATGATGTCACCATAATCTTTTGAATGTTGATCTTTGTTAGTAACCATCATCGAGATAGAAGTTCCAGTAGTATATTCGTTAAAAACTCCTGATAATATTTGAATTTTATCAGATTCGTTTCTAGGAGTACTATAAGGAGATTGACCAGGACGACGTTTGTTTAAGTCTATTTGAATATCACTTTCATTGATTTTTAATCCAGCGGGACAACCATCTACAACTACGCCAACACCTTTGCCGTGAGATTCTCCCCATGTTGTTATTGTAAATATTGTTCCAAAAGTAGATCCAGCCATAACGTTTCCTTTCTATATAAGTTGAAAATAAATTATTTTTAGGGTAAAATTGTTTTGATAAACAATGGTTAAGGTGTCAAAACTAAGTTTTTACATCTTAACCACAATGGTTCAATTATAATTGATTTAACGTGACAAAGCAAGTTTTGAATAGTACAATATAAACAGTATTATTAAATAGATAGATAGATTAGAGGTGCAATATGTACGAATTATTAAAAACTGATGGCAGAGCTAAGCGAGGACGATTACATACGGTACATGGAATTATAGATACACCTGTATTTATGAATGTAGGAACAGCTGCAGCAATAAAAGGAGGTGTATCAACTAAAGACCTTAATGAAATAAAATGTCAGGTGGAGTTATCAAATACATATCATCTGCATTTAAGACCAGGAGATGAAGTGATTAATACTCTTGGAGGGATACATAAGTTTATGGCATGGGATAAACCGATATTAACTGATTCAGGTGGATTTCAGGTATTTAGTTTGTCAAAACTTAGAAAAATTAAAGAAGAAGGTGTATACTTTGCATCCCATATTGATGGAAGAAAAATATTCATGGGTCCTGAAGAAAGTATGCAAATCCAATCAAATCTTGCATCAACTATAGCTATGGCATTTGATGAATGTCCACCACATCCGGCGACACGTAAATATATGGAAGATTCAGTTGATAGAACAACAAGGTGGCTTAATAGATGCAAGGTAGAAATGAACCGATTAAATGGTTTGGATAAAACAATAAATAAATCCCAAATGCTTTTTGGAATTAATCAAGGTGGGACTTATGAGGATATTAGAATTGAACATGCAAAAGTAATATCCGAACTTGATTTAGATGGATATGCACTTGGAGGTTTGGCTGTTGGTGAATCCCATGAGGAAATGTATAGAATTATTGAGGAGACTGTTCCTTACTTACCACAAGATAAACCAACTTATTTAATGGGTGTTGGAACACCAGAGAATATACTTGAAGCAGTTGATAGAGGGATTGACTTTTTTGATTGTGTATATCCTACACGAAATGGAAGACATGGTCATGTATATATTAATTCGGGAAGATTAAATTTACTTAATAAGAAATTTGAAGTAGATGATTCTCCAATTGAAGAAGGTTGTGGTTGTGAAGCTTGTCAAAGATATTCAAGGGCATATATAAGACATCTTCTAAAAGCTAAAGAAATACTTGGTTTACGATTATGTGTTATGCATAATTTATACTTTTACAATACAATGATGGAAGAAATAAGATCAGCAATAGAAGAAGGAAGATATAGCGAGTATAAAAAAGCTAAAATTGAAGGGTTTAGAGCATAAATGGTATTATCAAATATTATTTTTCTATTATAAATTCAAAAGATACTTGACATAACTTTGATGGATGTGTACTCTAGTATATAGATTGTTAACATAGGAGGAAACATAATGAATCAATTTTTATTTTTATTGGAAGCTGGAGCTGAATCAACAAGTGGCGGCTTCACACAAATAATAATTTTATACGCAGCAATTTTTGGAGTTTTCTGGTTTTTCTTAATCAGACCACAACGTAAAAAACAAAAAGCTACTGTAGATATGCAAAACACTATTGAAAATGGGGACGATGTTTTAACTAATGGTGGATTATATGGTAAGGTTGTTGATCGTGTAAACGATGTATACACAGTTGAGTTTGGTTTAAATAAAACTGTTAGAATACATGTGCACAAGTCAGCGATTTCATCAAAAGCTTCAGCAGATGTATCTATTGAAAGTGACATTGACGAAGAATAATTAATGAGCCCTTAGGGGCTCATTTTTGTTTTGTGAGATATATATTAGACAAGTATATTTTCTAGCAATAAATCAGGAACATTTAGATTACCATATCCTACACGCAAATCAAGATTTGGTTTATTATCTCCATGATAATCAGAGCCTCCAACTTCAATTAAGTTGAATTTTTTTGCGAGATTTCTCATGTGTGCATGTTGCTTGCTTGTGTATAAGGAATAGTAACTTTCAATACCCTTTAAACCATAGCTTTTAAGTTCATGTATTAGTCCGTAAAGTTGGTTGGAATCAAGACCATATAATGTTGGATGAGCTAATATGGGAATGGCACCTGTACTGTTTAATAAATCTATGGCGAATTTGGCATTTACGTTTTTTCGTGATACATATGCAGGTTTGCCATTGCCAATTAAATCATTAAAGACTTGATTATTGTTTTTAAAATAGTTTTTTGCAACAAGAATAGCTGCAATATGAGCTCGCGTTATTACACTATCTTTTGCATAATCCTTTAGCTCATCAAGAGTAAGGGAGTATCCTAATTCATTAATAAGTTTTAGCATTTTAATATTTCGCATATTACGATCTTCAAGTATTAAGGATAACCCATTAATGAAATCGGAATTATTCGGGTCAACATTTAAACCTAATATATGTATATCAAATTTATGTTTTGGTATATTAGTAGAAAGTTCAATACCATTAATTAATTTAAGTGGTGTATTTAATGTTTTAAGGTGATTTTCAGCTTCTTTTAACCCACTTATTGTATCATGATCAGTAATAGCTATTGCATTAAGTTTTTTAGAAACGGCATAGTTTATGAGTTCTTTTGGTGACAAAGTACCATCTGAGGCCGTTGTATGTGTATGTAAATCTATCATAATTCCTCCTAAGTTAGGGTGATGTTGTGATATGGATAGCAATCTTGTATACCAATATTACCATAACATAGGTTGAATAAAAAGGAAGAGGTGGTTAGATGATTGAATTAGGAGTAAACCAGATTAAGAAACAGTTTGGAGAAACAATCATCTTTGAAAATATTACATTTGAATTAAAGACAGGTGAAAGAGTTGGATTAATTGGAGCAAACGGCGTTGGTAAAACAACGATTTTGAAAATTCTTATGGGAGAAGAAAATCATAATGACGGCAAAATATTTAAGAGAAAAGGTGTGACTCTTGGATATTTAAATCAAATTCCTGATTATCATCCGGATTTTAAAGCTATTGATGTAATTAAACTTGCATTCAATGAATTACAAAAAATCAAAGAAAAAATAGAACGAATAGAAGAGGAGATGAGTTTTTTAGAAGAATCTGATATCCTTATAAAACGATATGGAGAATTAAGCACTGACTTTGAACGCTTAGGCGGTTATATGATGGATATTGAGCTTGCTAAAATATTAACCGGCTTACAAATTAATAAAAAAATGCAACAACAAAAATTTCAAACTTTATCAGGTGGAGAACAGACAAGAATTGTGTTAGCTAAGATACTTCTTGAAAAACCAGATGTATTACTTCTTGATGAACCTTCAAATCATTTAGATATAGAATCGATTGAATGGTTAGAAAATTATCTAGACAGTTATGAAGGTGCAATATTAATTATTTCACACGACAGATATTTTTTGGATCAGGTAGTTAATAGAATAATTGAATTAACTTATGATGACGCTATTGTATATCATGGGAATTACACATATTATACCACTGAAAAAGAGCGTAGATTTCTTATTGCAATGAAACATTATGAACAACAACAAAAAAAGGTAAAAAGAGTTGAGGAACAAATAAAACGCTATCGTATTTGGGGTGAAATGCGAGATAGTGATAAGATGTACAAAAGAGCCAAAGAACTTGAAAAACGTCTTGAAAAAATGGAAAAGTTTAAAAAGCCAGTATATGAAAATCGTAAAGTTAGTATAAATATGGATATCGGTCAACGTAGCGGTAAAAAGGTTGTTACGATACGTTCATTAGCAAAATCTTTTGATCAAAAAGAAGTGATTAAAAACGTAGAATTCGATTTGTGGTTTAGAGATTTCATGTGTATACTCGGTGGTAATGGAACAGGAAAAACAACTTTGTTTCAAATAATCATGGAAAATTTAAAACAAGACCATGGTGAAGTTAAATTAGGGAGTAGAGTGAAAATTGGATATTTACCACAACATATTGAATTTGACAATGAACAATTAACAATTCTTGAGTATTTTACAAGTGTGCATCAGACAACTAACTCAGAGGCTAGAAAACAATTAGCTAAGGCATTGTTTGTTAAAGATGATGTTTTTAAAAAAGTATGTGTATTATCAGGTGGAGAAAAATCCAGATTAAAACTTAATACATTAATGTATGGGAAAATAAATGTGTTGCTACTTGATGAACCGACAAATCATTTAGATATTGATTCGAGAGAAGTTTTAGAAGAAAATCTATTGAGTTATGAAGGTACTGTATTATTCATTTCTCATGATAGATACTTTATTGATAAAATGGCTTCTAAAATTGGAGAATTGCTTAATGGAACTATGAAAATATATAATGGAACATACAATTATTATAAAGAAGAACGTGAGAAGGCTATAATGATTGAAGTCAAGAATAAAGAAATTAATGACACCATACAATCTAAGGTTGATTCTAAAAACTATAACAAAAGTAAAAATATAAATAGTAATAACGTAAATAGTAATAGAAGTAATAATGAAACTGAATCAGAAGGTAAAATTTTAAGTAAAAATGCGCAGAAATTGCTTGTAAAGATTGAAGAAGAAATTGAAATATTAGAGAGTGAACTTACAAAACTTGAGGATTCATTAATAGAAGTAGGAACTTCTATTGATAAACTCAATGACACTATGAAGATTATTGATAATAAAAAAGAAGAACTCAATAATCTTTATGAAAAATGGGAGCAATTAACAATTTGAAAATAGTGCAAAGTATGGTATAATAATTAAGGTTAAATTAAAAGGAGGACAAATATAATGAAGCATATTAAAACTTTAAATAATACGGTTCTTCAAAACACTGTGAAGCACGGTGGATGTGGTGAATGTCAGACATCTTGTCAATCAGCTTGTAAAACCTCATGTACAGTGGGCAACCAAAGTTGCGAAAACGAGAATAAGTAGTGTTAAGCAGTGACTATAGTCGCTGCTTATTACATGTTACTAGAGAAAGGGAATTTAAATGATACATCAATATAAAATAGATGACCTTAACGTGGTTATTGATGTTAACAGTGGTGGTATTCATCTTTTTGATGAATGTTCTTATGACTATGTTGCATTACAAAATGAAGGTAAAGTTCATGAAGAAATTGTGGGGTTACTTAACAAACAGTATGGTGATGTTGATTTTTCTGAAGTTCAAAGCGAGATTAAACAATTAACGGATCAAGGAATGCTGTTTACAGAAGATAATTATGAACATATTCTAGATGGACTTTCAGATAGAGAAACAGTTGTAAAAGCACTATGTTTGCATATTGCTCATGATTGTAACCTTAAATGCAAATATTGTTTTGCAGAAGAAGGGGAATATCATGGTGAACGATCTATGATGAGCCTTGAAGTTGGCAAGAAGGCAATTGATTTTCTTGTAGCTAATTCTAAAAACCGTAAAAATTTAGAAATTGATTTTTTTGGTGGAGAGCCTCTTATGAATTTTGAAGTGGTTAAAGAAATTGTATATTATGCGAAATCTATTGAAGCTAAATACAATAAAAATTTTAGATTTACAATTACAACTAATGGCGTTTTGCTAGATAATGATAAAATAAATTTTATTAATGAGTATATGTATAATGTTGTATTAAGCTGTGATGGACGCCGTGAAGTTCATGATTATATGCGCCCTACAGCTAATCAAAAAGGTAGTTACGATATGATTATGCCAAAGTTTAAAGATATAGTATCTAAACGAGAAGGTAGTTATTATATACGTGGAACTTTCACACATCATAATCTAGACTTTGCTAAAGATGTTATTAGTATGGCAGATGAAGGCTTTGACCTTATTTCAGTTGAACCTGTTGTAGCACCTTTGTCAGCAGATTATGCGATTAAACCAGAAGATATAAACTTATTGCTTAAGGAATATGAAGTTTTAGCTAAAGAAATGGTCAAACGTAATATTACAGGAAAAGGATTTTCCTTCTTTCATTTCATGATTGACTTAAATGGTGGACCATGTGTAGCAAAACGTTTAACAGGTTGTGGTGCCGGCACGGAATATCTTGCAGTTGCGCCTTTCGGAGATTTGTATCCATGTCATCAGTTTGTTGGAATGGAAGAGTTTAAGATGGGAACGGTAGAGTTAGGTGTAGAAAACACAGAACTAAGAAGTGAATTTAAAGGTTGTAATGTACTTGCTAAAGAAGAATGTTCTAATTGTTGGGCAAAGTTTTATTGTAGTGGAGGATGTATGGCGAATGCATATAATTATAATGGCTCGATTCAATCTGTATATAAAATGGGTTGTGAACTGGAGAAAAAAAGAGTGGAATGTGCAATTTATTTAAAAGCGAAAGAAATATAATAATATAAGGAGGATTTATTATGAAGACAAAAAATCTAATAGGGTTACTACTTTCATTACTTATTATAACTGGTTCTGTATTTGTAGCAGTTAACGGAATTGGGGATGAAAATATTGGTAGTGCAAAAGATATTAGTTTAGGACTTGATTTAGCAGGTGGTGTAAGTATTACTTATACAACCGTTAAAGAAAATCCAACAGACCAAGAAATCAATGATACACAGTATAAACTTAACCAGAGAATTACAGAGAGTGGTTACACAGAAGGTGAAGTTTATATTGAAGGAAATAACCGTATCAATGTTGATATTCCTGATGTAAGTGATCCAAATAAAGTGTTAGAAGAATTAGGTAAACCTGGAGATCTAAAATTCGTTGATTCAACTGGTAAGGTCATTATCACTGGTAGTGATGTTAAAGATTCTAATGCGATTAAAGATCAAGATGGCCTTGGTTACTTAGTAGCACTTGAACTAAACAGTGAAGGAAAAGATAAGTTTGCAGAAGGCACAGGGGCAAACGTTGGAAAACCTATTGCTATAATGTATAATGGACAGCAAATCATGGCTCCAATAGTTAGTGAAAGAATAAATGACGGTGTTGCAACGATTTCTGGTATGACAAATGCAGAAGAAGCATTTGAACTTGCAACTTATATTCGTATAGGTGCACTACCTCTTGAACTTAAAGAATTACGTTCAAATGTTGTGGGTGCAAAGATGGGGCAAGACGCAATTACAACATCTGTAAAAGCAGGATTAATTGGAATTTTATTGGTATTTGCATTTATGATTATTGTTTATAGAGTGCCAGGTGTTGCAGCATCAATTGGATTGACTTTTTATGCATCACTATTAATAATTGCACTAAGCGTATTTAATATGACACTAACATTACCAGGTATTGCAGGTATGATTTTATCGGTTGGTATGGCTGTTGATGCTAATGTTATTATCTTCTCTAGAATTAAAGAAGAACTTGGTATGGGTAAAACATTAAAGGCCTCAGTTAAAGCAGGATTTAGAAAAGCAACTTCTGCTATTATTGACGGTAACGTAACAACACTTATTGCGGCTACTGTATTATATATTATGGGAACAGGCCCTGTTCGTGGATTCGCTCAAACATTAGCTCTTGGTATTGTTATATCAATGTTCACAGCACTTGTGGTGACAAGATTAATCCTTACATCATTTGTAGAAATTGGAATTAAAAATAAAACGTTATATGGTGTTGGAAGAAAAGCAAAGATTTTTGATATCATTGAAAGAAAACGTATTTGGTTTGGTATTTCTATTTTTGTTATTGTAATTGGTTTTGTGTTTTTACCAATTCACTCAGGAACTGAAGATAGTGAACTTAATTATGATATTGAGTTTGCAGGTGGTACATCTACATTAGTAACAACTGATACAGTTATGTTTGAAAATGTTGAAGAACTTCAAGCTGGAGTGGGTGAGTTAGTTACTGAGGCAACAGGTGATGAAACACCTCAAATGAATGTTGTAAAAGGTGTTGAAGGTCAAGGACAATTTGTCATTAAAACTAAAGATTTAGATACTGAACAAGGTTTACTTTTAAGAACTGCTCTAATGGAAGAATTTGATATTGAACCTGCAAATATTGAAAGTGAAACAATTAGTGCAACGATTAGTTCGGAAATGAGTAGAGATGCGATTATTGCAGTTATTGTTGCATCGATATTTATATTATTATATGTGACATTTAGATTCCATGACTTTAGATTTGGAGTGGCAGCAGTTATCGCCTTGGTGCATGATGTTGCGATTGTTTTTGCAGTATATTCAATATTGTTTATTCCAATCAATAACTCATTTATTGCAGCTATGCTTACGATAGTCGGTTACTCTATCAATGATACAATTGTATTGTTTGACAGGGTAAGAGAAAACCAAAAATCCATGAAACGTGGAGACTATAGAGGTGTTATCAATGTGAGTATCAGTCAAACAATCTCTCGCTCGATTAATACATCACTAACAACGTTTGCTATGATATTTGTACTTAACTTATTAGGAGTTGCATCAATTAAAGAATTTGCTCTACCATTAATGGTAGGTATAGCAAGTGGTACTTATTCTTCAATCTTTATTGCTAGTCCACTGTGGTATCTATTTAAGAAAAAGGAAGAAGCAAAGATACAAAAAGCACATGCACAATCATAATTGGTGATTAGATGATAAAACATATTGTTATTAAAGAAAAAATAATTATTCAAGAACTAATTGATACCTTCCAAAGCCAATTGACTTTGGAAGGTATCAATATTGCTGATTTTCATGTTAAAATGCTTCTTACAAGAGGTATTGATACTGTAGATAAAGCAAAGCTATTTTTAGCACCAGATATTAGTACAATGTACGATCCGTTTTTACTTAAAGATATGGATAAAGCAATAAAATGTATTAAAGCACATATTGAAAAAGATAATTTAATAACAGTATACGGAGACTATGACGTTGATGGTGTTACAAGCACAACAATTTTGTATAAAATGTTAAATATATGCGGTGCAAATGCAAGTTATTATATACCAGATCGACTTGAAGAAGGATATGGTATTAATAAGGCTGCATTACAAAAATTGTATGATAATGGTAGTCGATTAGTAATAAGTGTTGATACGGGGATCACAGCAGTTAATCAGGTGGAATTCGCAGGTGGAATCGGCCTTGATATGATAATAACAGATCATCATGAATGTCAGGAAATAGTACCGAATGCACAAGCTGTTATTAACCCTAAACAAAAAAACTGTTATTATCCATTTGAAATGCTAGCAGGTGTGGGAGTAGCTTATAAGTTAGTGCAAGGATTACAAAAGGTTTTTGGTATATCTAATGAATTTGTATTAGATATGTTGGAGATTGTTGCAGTAGGAACAATCTCAGACTTAGTTCCTTTGATTGATGAAAACAGAACATTTGTATACCAGGCTTTTAAACGAATGGAAAAGATTCATAATGTCGGATTAAATGCATTGATTAAGGTGTCAGGAATTGATACTAAGAAATTGACAGCAGGATTAATTGGTTTTCAAATCGGACCAAGGCTTAATGCAGCTGGGCGTTTAGGTGATGCAAAGCGTGGAGTTGAACTGTTTCTTGAAGAAGATGAAAATCTTGCCCTTATATTGGCAGAAGAACTAGACGTGGAAAATAAAAAACGTAAAGACATGCTTGGAGAAATTTTCTTGGAAGCAGAAAAAATAATTATAAATAATATTGATGTTAAGAATACAAAGATTTTAGTTATTGCTCATGAAGGGTGGCATCATGGTGTTATTGGAATTGTTGCTTCGAGAATAGTAGAAAAATATTATCGTCCAACAGTTTTACTTGCAATTGAGGATGGAGTTGCTTCAGGCTCAGCTAGAAGTGTTGAAGGTTTTTCAATATTTGATGCATTGTCTAGTACAAAAGCTTTGTTAGATAAATTTGGAGGGCATGAAATGGCTGCCGGCATGAGTTTTGATGCAAGTAAGGTCAAACAGCTGTCTGCAAACTTAAACGAATACGCAAATAAACATATGGATGAAGATACATTGATACAAAAGGTGAAAATCGAATCTAGGAAAACACCTTCTGATATTACAACTAAATTTATTGATGAATTATCAATTTTTGAACCATATGGTATGAGCAATGAGGAACCTAGATTTCTTGTTAATGGATATATTGACTCTATGACTTTAATGGGTAAAGAACAAAATCATTTTAAAATGACTGTATCTGATTCTTCAAAGAAAATCGATACAATCGGATTTTATGGTTCTGACTATATGGATGAATTATATTCTGGAATGGAAACGAATGTTATTGGAACATTTAATGTGAATGAATGGAAAGGTTATAGAAAACCTCAGTTATTCATCAAGAACATTACATATAGTGAGAAGGATGAGTTGTTTATAAAGTATATTCATACTATGTGTTATGATTTATTTGAAAATGGATTTAGTGATTTAACAAGTGAAGGACAATGGTTAGAACAAATTCTCAGTGAAAACTCATGTAATCAGATGTCTTTAACTCGTAATCAGTGTATTACTGTTTATAAAAATCTTAAAAAGATTTTAGTAAAGGATAGAAAAATTATACATCTTTCAAAAATACATGAATTATTAGATGGTAAAAGTTCGGTGAGATCAAAAGAACTTAATGAAATAGCTATCAAAAGTGTAATGTGTTTGAAGGTTTTTGAACAATTAAAACTTATTAAAATAAGGGTGAATAACGATAGTAATCTAGAACTTAGTATTAACTCTACCAAAAAAGTTGAATTACAAAAATCTACGTTGTATAATAGTATGTGTTAGGATGACAATAATAAAGGAGATTAGCCATGGATTTAAAAAACCTAATTAGAGATGTACACGATTTCCCAAAAGAAGGTATTGTGTTTAAAGATATTACGACTATTCTGCAAGATGCAGATGGTTTGAAAGAATCTGTAGACCAAATGCAAGCAAGACTCGAAGGATTAGATTTTGACTATGTAATAGGTCCTGAATCGAGAGGATTTATTTTTGGTGTACCAATTGCATATAATATGAATAAAGGGTTTTTACCAGTTCGTAAAGCAGGTAAGTTACCATATAAAACTAAGTCAAGAACTTATGATTTAGAGTATGGAAGTGCAACAATTGAAATGCATATTGATGCCATTAAGCCTGGAGATAAAGTTGTTATTGTTGATGACTTACTTGCAACAGGAGGCACTAGTGAAGCAATGGTACAATTAATAGAAGATCTAGGTGGAATAATAGTAAAAATGGTATTTTTGATCGAATTATCATTCTTACCAGGGGCAAAAAAACTTGAAAAATATGATGTAGAAGCAGTGATTAAATATTAATATCATACCATAATCATAGATATTAATCGAAACGAGAGTCGGAGGACTCTCGTTTCGATTACTTGCAAATTTGAGAAAGAAAGGAATATATTTATATGGAAGTTTTTTTGTTTCTAATGTTTATTACAGGTAGTATTATAGCTGTAATAATAACGATAATATTACTTAAAATCAAATATAGAATAAATGATTTACAAAAACAAATAGTTGAATTATCCACTAGACAAGAAACTAGTATACACGAAAGTGAAATGACTTCTATAAATATTCTAGAAAAAGAAATTAAAGAGAATACATCAGAGATTGTCAAATCTAATGATTTGAAGAAACCACTTAGAGTATTAAAGAGAATCGAAAAAACACCAAACCCTAATATAAATAAAAATATAAATATAAATACAGATATAAATACAAATGCAAATATAAATACAAATGCAGATATAAATTCAAATACAAATTCAAATACAAATATAAAAACAAATACAAATACAACACAAAAAAAAGTCATATCAAAAGACAAAACATTTACAATTGAATCAATCATCAGTAAATTAGGAATACTTTTATTACTAATTAGTATTGGTTTTTTATATAAATTAGCTTATGATAAAGGGTATGTGACCCCATCTATTATTATATTATTTGGATATGTTTTTGGTATTGTTGTAATAGCAATGGGCTTTAGAGTGAGTAAGAAAAACAGAGAAGTTCTAAGTCAAGTTTTATATGGTGGTGGAGTGGCTATATTATATATTACTACCTTTGCGGCATATCAAGGATACGGTTTGATAAAAGGTGTTTTAACATTCATTATTCTTTGTTCTGTAACATTTTTATCTTTTTATATATCATTATCAATTAATAGTCTAGTAATGAGTATTATTTCATTGCTTGGTAGTTTATTAATACCGTTTGCAGTAGGAGTAGATGTCCTTGGGTTATATGGAACTGGACTATATATACTTTTTGTTACTATTGGAAGTATGACAATATATATTTTCAAAAGGTGGAGAGTATTACAATTAACATCCATAGTTGTAGTTAACGGTATTACTTTGTTATTAACATCTGAAGCAGGATTTACATCTAAAGAAACTGTAGAATTTAGCGTTTTGTTATTAGCTATACTAGTGGTTTGCTATGGTGTTGAATATATGCATTATTATTTATGTAGAGACAATAATGAATTAGTATTAACTGCGGCATTAATAAGTAGTTTGCCAATATTCACATTATTCCAAGCATTAATGGTTTTAGATATATCAGAAGAATCTTGGGCGTTAATATTTGCAATTGTATCAATAGTGTTTTATGGGTTGAATTATTTATTATACAAAAAAAGAGCACATTCATTAATTACAGATATAATTTTGGGTTATATTGCTTTATTTACTTTAGTTGGAATTATATTATACTTTGGAGGCGAAGTAAGATATATTGCAATATTAATTCTTAGTGTAATATTTACAGTCATTTATTTAAAATCAGGGTATTTTTTAACAAGATTGATTGGATTAGCTATATATTTAATAGGTTTTTGGTGGGCATTTTTAAATTTGATAGAACAAGTGTTAGAGGGTAATATAAATACAGTTGAGGTGTTTGTTAGAGTTATTGTTATGGGACTAATTACCACTATTGCTTGCATGCAGAAGGATATTATGCGAAAAGTATTAGGAGGGTTAGCATTTCAATTATATTTCATTGTAGCAATTATATCTATGGCATTGATTTTTACAGAGGATATAATTGATCCAATGATTGTATTTTTAGCAGTATTTGGAGTTGCAATGCTTTTATTTATATGGCTAGGTAAAAAGTTTGAGATTTTATCTATACAGGCTATTGTTATTATGAGTATACTACCATTTATCTTGAAAGTAATAGGATCAAGCTATGTATTGTATGATAATAGCGTAGATTGGATTAGTACTCTTGCATTTATATTATATGGCATAGAAATGTATATTATTAGTTTGACTATTATGAAAAATAATGGTAGTTCATTAATATTTATTTTTAAGTTAATAGGTTATGGCATATTAACGAATATTGTATTAGTTGAGATACCAGTTTGGAGCGAACACTTTGGTTATGGGATAGTTCTATTTGCTTGTATTGTTCTGGTAATGAACTTCCTTGAAGCATCAGAAGATAAATTTATGAAATCACTAATTTTTATTTTTAAAATTGGTTTCATTGGCATGTTTGTCGTTTACATATTATTTCCTGTAAATGAATTTAATATATTGTATTTTATCCTTGACATAATTATGTTAGTTCCATTTTATTACTTTATCAGTAATTATATTAAAGAAGTGAAAGTAGTATTTGTTATAAATGCAATCATGTACATGCTTGTTATTTATCAAAACTTGAGTTTAGAAGAAAATGGTATGGTTACATTGCTTTGGGCAGCTTATGGAATAACAAGTTTAGCTTTCTTCTTATTTAAGGGAAGAAGAAAGCTTGTTAATATTTCACTTGTTATGATTGTACTTGTTGCTACTAAATTTATACTCATTGATCTTAGCACTATTGAAGTAATATGGAAAATAGCAACATCAATGGCATTTGGTTTAGCATTATTAATCTTAAGTTATGTTATACAGCCTTTATTAGATAAATATGAAAATTAATCGTTTTTAAATTAAACAAGTATTTATAATACTTCGTTAAGCTCTAATATTTCATTATCTGGTCCTTTAAACATTATCCATTTCCCACCATTTTCAAAAAGGTGAGGTTTGAAACTTATTTCAGCATCAATAAATACAATACCTTTAGCTGCAAGTTCATCCCTAGCTGCCTCTATATTTTTCACTTTAAAGGCTATGTGATGAACTGGTCCTTCAACTTTGCTTTTTTGTGGAATAGGTAGCTGTACAAGTTCAATAACTAAATCGTTTTTTTTGACAAAGGCAACAAGTATAGAACCATCAGGTGTTTTGATGATATTTTCATGGAAAATTTCCATGTCAAGCATATCTTGATAAAATTTCTTTGAAACCTTAATATTATCCACAAAAACTCCGATATGTGCTAATCCTAAATTAAAACTTTTTTTATTCAAAATAAATTCCTCCTTAAGTAAATTTGTCTTTATTGTATCATTAACAATTAGTGTTTGTAAATGATACCTTAACCAACTATAAACGAAAAAAATAAATAAGTTGCAATTTTGTGTAAAAGTTAATATAATAAAAGATAATGCTCATAAATTTAGACAAATAAGAATTGATTATGACAGAAGAAGATATGAAAGTGGTGATGGTATGCCAGAAAAAGGATTTCAAGAATTAATTGAAAAAATTAAAAAGTATCATCCTGCTGAAAAATTTGACCTAGTAGAAAAGGCATATAACTTAGCAAAGGAAGCTCATGGGGATCAAGTGAGAAAATCAGGTGAACCTTATTTGATTCATCCTATTGCGGTTGCAAATATTTTGGCAGAACTAGAACTAGATAAGGAATCAATAATTGCAGGGTTGCTGCATGACGTTGCTGAAGACACAGACTATACAATTGAAGACATTGCTGAAATGTTCAGTCCTGAAATAGCACTTTTAGTAGATGGTGTTACAAAATTGAGTCAGATTACTTATACTTCAGATAAAGAAGAAATTCAAGCAGAAAATTATAGAAAGATGTTTTTAGCAATGGCTAAGGATATTCGAGTAATTCTTATTAAACTTGCAGATAGATTGCACAATTTAAGAACCTTAATATATATGCCAGAACATAAACAACTAGAAAAAGCAAAGGAAACATTAGATATTTATGCACCACTTGCTCATAGATTAGGTATTAGTAAAATCAAGGTTGAAATGGAAGACTTATCGTTAAGATATTTAGATAAAGAAGCTTATTATGATATTGTTGAAAAAATTAAGAGAAAAAGAAGTGACAGAGAACAATATATCATGTCTGTTGTTGATAATGTTAATAAAAGTCTTAAAGAAGTAGAAATTGAAGCTGAAGTAATAGGAAGACCTAAACATTTCTTTAGTATATATAAAAAGATGGTTAATCAGAATAAAACTATTGATCAAATATATGATCTATTCGCAGTTAGAGCAATCGTTGCGTCGGTTAAAGATTGTTATGGCGTTCTTGGAATTATTCATGAATTATATACACCAGTTCCTGGAAGATTTAAAGATTATATTGCTATGCCAAAACCTAATATGTATCAATCATTACATAC
>JAOZKH010000043.1 GCA_029935405.1 Vallitaleaceae bacterium
ACGTACAAATATTATCTTTTTCTTTTATCTTTTATCTTTTATCTTTTATCTTTTACTTTTTCTTTTATCTTTTGCCTTTATCGTAAGGTTCTCCTGCTGCTTTTGGTCCAACTGATTTACCACTGAACACAACAAGAGCAATAACTGTTAATACATATGGTAACGCCCAATAAAATTCATTTGGAAGACTACCAATCCAAGCTACATTTAATTCCTTTGAAATTGATCCTGAGTACAAACTAAGGATTTGTGAGAATCCAAAGAACAAACTTGCACCAAGCAATCCTAACGGTTTCCATTTACCAAAGATCAATGCTGCTAAAGCAATAAATCCTGTACCATGAATACTAATAGCAGTATATTGGGTGTTTTGCGTAAGAACCATAATACCACCTGCAAGTCCTGCAAGTCCACCTGAAGTTAATACACCTATATAACGCATTTTTATAACGCTGATACCCATACTGTCTACAGCATGTGGATGTTCACCTGTTGCTCGAAGTCTTAAACCAAATGATGTTTTATATAATATATACCAGGCGACTACAACTAGTATTAGTGCAAGATAGACCGTAGTATAAGTTCTTGAAAAGAATGCCTGTCCGATAAATGGAATATCACTTAATACAGGTACATCTGTTTTGATAAAGCCACGCATGAACGTATCTGTTCTTTCTTGATCAAAAATAATATAAGCCAGATAAATAGTGATACCACCTGCAAAGATATTAATTGCAGTACCAGAGATTACTTGATCAGCACTAAAATTAATACTTAAGTATGCATGTAATGTTGAAACTAATACACCTGCTCCAATACCAAAAAGTAATGATATCCAAGGTGCCCAATCAGTATGTGGTTCGATAAATATAATAGCTGCTGCCGATGCAAAAGCTCCGATAGCCATTAATCCTTCAAGAGCGATATTAACAACACCTGCTCTCTCTGAGAACAAGCCACCAAGTGCTGCAATAATGATAGGTGTAGAATATATAAGCGTAGATGTTATCATTGACGCGATTAAGTCCAACATATTATTTCGCCCCCTTTAACTTCTTTAAACTACTTGAAATTCCTTTTTGCATCGCAACAAAAACGATAATCGAAGCAGAAATAATAATTGTAATTGCTTTTGGAACTCCTTGCCCTTGCATAATAGGTTGGGCAGCATTAAGCGAGCCTAATAACAACCCACTAAGCAGTGAACCAATTGCTGTATTACCACCTATAAGAGCAACTGCAATCCCGTCAAAACCATATCCTTCAGCTGCTGATAATACACGACCATAACCAAATGTACCTGCGACTAATACAACACCTGCAAGTCCTGCAAAAGCTCCTGAAATCGCCATAGATAGTGCAGCATTTCTTTTTACTTTCATTCCTGCATATTCTGCAGCATTTGGATTATAACCAACTGCTTTTAATTCATAACCAAATGTTGTTTTATTAATAATATACCAAAATATTACCAATGCTATTATAACAATAATAAATCCAAAATGAAAACGTGAATTCGAAGTTAAATTTCTCAACATTTCACTACTAAGTAGTGCATTTTCATTAAGTTTTGCTGTTTTAACACTATCTGATCCAGGTATTTCTTTCATTAAAAAATTAGTTAGATGCAACGCTGTGTAATTCAACATAATCGTTACAACAACCTCATGAACATTAAACTTTGCTTTCAGATATCCTGGAATAAATCCCCATGCACCACCAGCAAGGGCACCACCTAATACAACTATAGGAATTAATATTATTGCAGGAAGATCAAGTGTAATCCCTAACCAAGTTGTTGCAAAAGCTCCCATTAATAATTGTCCTTCAGCACCAATATTAAAAAGTCCCGTTCTAAATGCAAAAGCAACTGATAAACCTGTAAGAACAATAGGCATTACATAAACAAAGTATTCTCCTACTTTTCTGACTACAAACACTGTTTTACCTGTGCCTATATTATCAACTTTGACACCAAAAACTGCTTGTATAAGCGCTTTATATAATTCAATGGGATTTTCACCGGTAATTAACATAACAATATTACCAAGAAGGAAACCAAGAATAACAGCGATTATAGGAATCAATATTTTATGATTTTTTTCATTTGCTAGATAATTTCTAAAACGTTCCATTAACTCACTTCCCCTCTCTTAGAACCTGCCATCATAAGACCTAGTTCATTTTCATCCGTCTTATCTGCATCCACCATTCCAACTATTTCACCTTCATAAAGAACGGCTATTTTATCTGCTACATTTAAAACTTCTTCCATTTCTAACGAAATCAAAAGAACTGCTTTACCTGAATCACGTTCTTCTACTAAACGTTTATGAATATATTCAATAGCACCAACATCAAGCCCACGTGTAGGTTGGGCTGCAATCAGCACCTCTGGGGAAAGATCCATTTCTCTAGCAATGATTACTTTTTGTTGATTTCCACCTGACATAGATCTAGCTTTTGTTTCACTACCTTGACCAGACCTAACATCAAATTCTTCAATAAGTCTTTCACTTACTTTATTACGTTCTTCAAAATTAATTAATCCATTTTTTGATAATGGCTCTTTGTAGTATGTTTGAAGTGCCATATTTTCTTCCAATGTAAAGTCAAGAACAAGACCATGCTTATGTCTATCCTCGGGAATATGACCTATACCCTCTAATGTACGATTACGAATCGTCATTCCTGAAATTTCTTTACCATTTAACATGATACTTCCACTTTCGATTTTTCGAAGGCCTGTAATTGCTTCAATAAATTCAGATTGACCATTACCGTCAATACCAGCAACACACATAATCTCTCCACGCTTTACATCGATGGATAGATTTTTAACTGCTTGAAGTTTACGATTATTTATAACATTAAGGTTTTTAATAGAAAGAACAACATCAGTAGGATTAGCTTCTTCTTTATCAACTTGGAAGCTAACTTCACGTCCAACCATCATCTCTGCCATTTGTTCTTCTGTTGTATCTTTAACATCAACCGTACCTATATAACGGCCTTTACGAAGAACTGTACATTTGTCTGAAACTTCCTTGATTTCTTTAAGTTTATGTGTAATCAAAACAATTGACTTTCCTTCACTAACTAATTCTTTCATGATTTTCATTAATTCATGAATTTCTTGCGGTGTTAATACTGCAGTAGGTTCGTCAAAAATAAGAATCTCTGCATCACGATACAGCATCTTAAGTATCTCAACACGCTGTTGCATTCCAACTGTAATATCTTCGATTTTTGAATTTGGGTCAACGCTCAACCCATATCTTTCACTTATTTCTTTAACCTTCTTAGACGCCTTTGCAATATCAATACGTCCAAAAGATTTTTTTGGTTCCATTCCAAGAATAATATTCTCGGTAACTGTAAAGTTTTCGACAAGCTTAAAATGTTGATGAACCATACCAATCCCATGCTCATTAGCAATATTTGGATTTGTAATAGCAACTTCTTTTCCACGTACCTTGATTATACCTTCTTCTGGTTGATACAAACCAAAAAGTACGCTCATTAATGTAGATTTTCCTGCCCCATTTTCACCTAATAACGCATGTATTTCGCCTTTTTTCACACGTAAGGTTACATTATCATTGGCTTTGATACCTGGAAATTCCTTTGTTATGTTTAGCATCTCAATTACGTATTCCATAACACCTCTCCTTATAAAATGTAATTTATCTGTTGAATTCCTTTTGAATAAGCTAGTTTATTAAGTTTTTCTACATCCAGCTTTGACGGTATATGTCCTTTTAGTGCTTTCGCTCTACTAGGAGTTAACCCTCTAGCATGAACCCTAATAATTTTTAGGGGTATGTCTGGATAATTTTTCAATTCATTTGCAATGACTTCTATAACTTTCTCTTCATTATAATAGCCTTTCAAATATACCAGTCTTACTTCCTCTATCTTATTTAGAGACAACAGATATTTTAAGTTACTAATATGTTCCTGTGATATAGTAAATCTTTCACTCTTCATTTTAACACTATTTAAGTTTTCTAGCAAAAAATTCGAAAAACATAGTTTATTTAAACTTTTTCCAATACCTTTTACATCAAACAAAAATTTATCTGTAACTTGAATTAGATCATTTATTTGGTTTTTATCAAAGAAACCATTTGAATCTATATAACAAGTTAACCCCATTTTATGTGCTTCATTAAAAAGATCTATTAGAAATTTATGATAAAGAGTAGGTTCTCCTCCTGAAACAGTTATTCCTCTAATAAAAGGCATATTTGCTTTTATCTCTTTAATCATTTCTTCTACTGTAAATAAATGTACACTCGTGAAATCTTTAGGTATTGTCTCCGAATTATGACAATACAAGCAGTTTATATTGCATCCTTGTACAAAAATACTAGTTCTATTTCCAATTCCTTCTACATTTGAAAATGGAATTATTCTATGAATTGGTAACTTCATCTTCTTGCTCTCTCAATAATCTATCAAAAACATGAGCATTATCATCAGTTCCTGATCCAAACCAAGTTGTATCTCTCAAAACCGGATTATCTCCCCTAGCTTTTTCAACTTCGCTTTTCTTGACTAAATATCCGGTCACTCTAATTAAGTCAGTATTTTTTAGATATGTGGTAATGTATCTGTATCCACTGGCAAATGCACCATCAATAATATCAACTACTGAATCTAAGTGATCAACATACGTTTGATCAAGGGCAAATAAATCACCAGTTCCAGATGGAAAATAGCTATGAAACGATGCTGAATGTTTAAGATGATCAACAAACGTTGGTTCTTCACCAACACGCACTCTATGCGCTGGTGTATTGTTCTTATCTTCTTCATGAAGATCTGCACCAACTTGTGCATGTAATAAGTGTCTATTATTTGTTCTACTAATATATTTACCAATATGTGCGTTTACTTCTTTTTCTATACTTTTCATAATTAGATGCCCAATTTCATCACCTCTTGATGACTTACCAAAAGTTTCTTCTAATCCCTCTAATTTAAGTAAATAGTTGACTGCATCTGCTAAACCAACAATTGCAAACATAGATGTAAAATTTTCTTTAGCAATAAATCCTTCTCTAGCCAAAAAATTACTTTCAAAAAAATTAGATTTTTCTACTATATGAGTATTTCGTTTATCCATTATCGATAACATAAGTTTTGATACTTTTGGTAATAATTCACTAATTAGTTCATCTAAGCTTTTAACCGCCTTGACAATTGTTCCTAGTCTCAAACGACTTAATGTATAAGCCCCTCCAGCAAATGGTAAAGCATTATAGCAACTACAAATTGCATGATTACCTACGTCTTTAGTATAATATGCATCATTTGAAAATGACGGTTTAGATACTAACAAACATGATTTTGCAGCCAATTTTGCAAATTCTCTTGATGTTTTATCTTTATCATAACGGATTGTCATATTAGGTGTTGGATTTTTAAGTTCCATTACAGCTTTTAATATTAGACGTCCAGCTACAGTTTCATATGGCCCTATATCAGCATGGCAAAAAGAATCAGTAATTGTCTTATCAATATGATTCAAAAACCGTTTGATTTTGATGTAATCTTTATTCTCATCAGTAATAAAAGGATCAATCAATCTATCTAAATGACCTATAAATACAGGAAATGAAGTAACCGATGGAACATGTGAATATATTATTAATAAGCCATCTAAACATTCATCTAAATTTTTAGGCGGCTCTAATTCAAGAAAAGAACATCCTTTCTCAATATATACATTATAATCAGGTACGATATAACGTGGTTTATAAAGTGCATAACCTTCATTAAGATCACAAATCATCTGATTATTAATATATTTCATTTCTTCATTTGTGTAACCAAGAATCTCCACTGGTGAAATAAGTCTTTCGCTTACATTGGCAAGGTTAAATAATTTTTGTTGATAAGTTAATGATCGACTTGTTGTGATTTCAATAATATCTTGTATATTTGCTTCCATCAAAACACCCCTTTAATACAATTGTTAAAATCAACTCTTATCTATGATTTGTTTTAAAAATCATTTCCATACAGTTTTAGAAAATTCAGCTATGTAGTTTTGACATCTTAAATGTAAACTTATGATAATATAAATAAAAACCAAGACATAAGTCTTGGTTTTTATGTCAATAATAATTATTATTGTTTACGTTCTGGTAATGTAGGTACTGTAAGTTCTTCTGATTTGATTTTTTCTTCATAATCAGCACATAAAGCAATGATTTCACTTGAAAGGTTTGGATTCTCTTCTGGGATACCAACACCACCATTAGATAATGAGAATGCAAGAATTTCTCCACCAGGGAATTCACCGTTTAAAGCTTGCTCAGATACAATATAAGCAGCAACGTCTACACGTTTCATCATTGAAGTTAAGATTGCTGAATTTTCGCCATCATAAACACCATCTGCATATTGGTCTTTGTCAACACCGATTGCCCATACATCTTCGCCATTAGTACGACGATCTTTAGCTTCTTTAATTAAACCGTTTCCAGCACCACCTGCTGCATGATAAATTACATAAGCGCCTTCATCATACATTTTTGATGCGATTGATTGACCTTTACCAGCGTCTACGAAGTCACCAACATAATCAGATAATACAGTTATGTCAGCATTAACAGCTTTAACACCAGCTTCGAAACCAGCTTCGAATTTCCAGATTAAGTCAAAGTCTCCACCACCGATGAATCCAACAGCGTCTTTACCAGCGTCTACAGCAGCTTGACCAGCAGCAACACCAACTAAGAATGAACCTTGCTCTTCAGCAAATACAGCACTAGCAACGTTAGCTCTTTCACCAACAACCATGTCGATGATTAAGAATTGTTGATCTGGGAAGTTATTAGCAACTTCTGAAATCGCATCTGCAAATAAGAAACCAGGAGCTATGATTAAGTCATACTCTTCTTCTGCAAATGTTGAAAGGTTAGGAATGTAATCAGCGTCAGAATTAGATTGTGCATAACTAACTTCAGCACCAGTATCTTTTCCAAATCTTTCTACACCTTCCCAAGTACCTTGGTTAAATGATTTGTCATCGATTCCGCCTGTATCAGTTACCAATGCCACAGCAAAATCTACAGTTTCTTCTTCAGTACTTGTGTCTGCAGTTTCTTCTTCAGTACTTGTGTCTGCAGCTTCTTCTTCAGTACTTGTGTCCGCAGTTTCTTCTTCAGTACTTGTGTCTGCAGCTTTTGTTTCTTCCTCTTTTTCTCCACAACCAGCTAATCCTAATACTAATACACCAGTTAACAATAAAGCTAAAATTCTTTTTTTCATTTTGTAATTTCCTCCCTTTAATATGTACATAGTTATTGTACGAAAACATGAACATTTATATTGTAACACATAACATTTTATTTCACAAAATAATATGTGTTTCCAAACATTTTTAATGAATTCTATTACACTAAAACTTCAAACAAATTATTAAGTGAGTAGTTATAGGTATAATCTAAACAAATTATATTCCTATAATAATCCATTGGCAACATGGGTTATTACAGGAATGTCATTATATCGCAACATATAAATGGTATGTTGTTATATTTTCTTGTCGTTATTCCACAATTTTATATTTTTCCTTTTCTATTTCATATATATTTTTACCTAAACTATCAATGACTACTATCACTGGGAAATCTTCAACATATAGCTTTCTAAGAGCTTCTGGTCCTAAATCTTCATAAGCAATTATTTCCGAACTTTTAATACAACTTGCTAGAAGTGCAGCTGCACCTCCAACAGCACCAAAATATACAGCAGTATTTTTGACCATTGATTGAATAACTTCCTTATTTCTAGCACCTTTACCAATCATTCCTTTTAATCCTAATTCTAACAATGCTGGTGTGAATTCATCCATACGGTAACTTGTAGTAGGCCCTGCAGAACCGATAACAGCTCCAAGTTTTGCTGGAGAAGGTCCAACATAATAAATAATACTGTTTTTCATGTCAAAAGGAAGCTTTTCATCTTTATTGATTTGCTCAATCACTCTCATATGTCCTGCATCTCTCAATGTATACATAGTTCCTGTAATTAAAACTTCATCTCCAGCTTTTAAGCACTTAACTTTATCTATAGTAAGAGGCGTCTCTATTTTTATCATTATATATCCTTTCAAATTTGCTTATTATGTACGAAGAACCTTCCTATAGTATATAAGGAATTATCCTTTAGTTGCGCAAATTATAAATTGAGAATTGTTCATGTATTGGTATAAATCGCAAATTATAAATTCACTTCAGCATGACGAGTTGCATGACAACTAATATTAATAGCCACCGGTAAACCAGCGATATGTGTTGGATATGTTAATATATTAATTCCAAGAACTGTGATTCTGCCTCCCATACCTTGTGGTCCAATACCTAGATTATTAGCTTTTTGTAATAACTCTTCCTCTAAATCTTTGACATAAGGTATTTTTGACGATTCATTAATTGATCTAAACAATGCCTTTTTAGCCAAAATTGCTGCTTTTTCAAAACTACCTCCAATTCCGATTCCAATAACCATAGGAGGACACGCATTAGGCCCGGCTGCATCAATTGCTTCTAAAATAACTTTCTTAGCACCTTCTATGCCATCTCCTGGTTTTATCATATATATACGACTCATGTTTTCACTACCAAAACCTTTTGGTGCAAAGGAAATCTTTAAACTGTCACCAGCAATAATATCATAATGGATAATAGCAGGTGTATTATCACCAGTATTTATTCTTTCAAAAGGATCATTAACCACAGATTTTCGAAGATAACCTTCCGTATATCCTTGTCTGACACCTTCATTTATTCCTTCTTCTAACGTTCCTTTTATTATGTTATTACTGTTTTTAATATCGTTAATTATATGTACGTTTTGTCCGATTTCAACAAAAAAAACAGCCATTCCTGTATCCTGACATATAGGCATTTTTTGATTACTTGCAATGTCAGCATTAGTTAATAACTGATTAATTATATTAATTCCAGTTTTAGATTCTTCTATTTCTATTGATTTTTTTAAACTACTACGAATATCATTATTAAGGTTATAGTTAGCGCTTATTGTCATTTCTTTAATCGCTTCAATGATTTTTGATAAATTTACACTGCGTATGTGGTCAAATGATTTTTCTATCATTAGTTATTTCCTTTCATAATAAGGTTATATCGCTTCATTATATTTTCAAATTCTGATGTTGTGATATATACTCCAGGATCGAATTTATATTGATTATCTACAAGCAAACCAATCTTTTTAGCTTTATATAGGGAATCAAAAGCATAATTACTAATTAAGTTTTTGTCGGAAAACTCTAATACTTTTTCACTATCTTCTATTTTTATTACACCGTTATTTTTTTCATTTTCATAATTACGTATCAGAATTGTATATACTTGTTCTCTTGTAATATTAGCCTCAGGACGATACAAACCATCGCCGTAACCTAATATTATTTTATTGATATACGCAGTATAAATATATTTGTAGTTATCTGAATTAATATTAACATCAGGAAAAATTATTTCTAGGGAGTCTCTTATAATATAATTGCTTATCTTCATTAAATTCTGTACAAAATCTGCTCTTGTAATATATGAATATACAGGTAGTGAATCTGTTGATTGTTTTGTCGTAAATGTCTCAGCGTAATCAACGTATACCATATAGCTTGAACTATCGAATTGAATTGCATTACTAAGTCTTATATTAGTACTTATAGATATCTCATATGTGGTTCCATAATCGTATGCTTCAAGGGGTAAAACCATAATACTATTGGTTAAGTTTCTATCTTCAATTGAATTAATAACTTTAATATCCACATATTCATTAGTTCGTGTGTTTAATAAGCTTACTTCCAAATTATTAAACGCAAGTACTCTAGCTTCCGAAGTATAAATACTATAAGTAATTGGTATTCCTACATTTTCAGGTACATTACTAATATTTTTATAAGGATTTATAATATACTTGTTTGTAAAATTAACATCAACATTATTTTGGTCTGGATATGGATACACAACTTTATAATTACGTTCTCTATTAGAACCTCCAAATAAAAAAGTATTATATTCATCATAGGAATTCATTCCCAAATCTGCATATAGAGGGTCAAGAAGAGCATACCTTGAATAAGGATTTGCAAGTAAAAATCCAATTCCAGAGGTATATGTGTTAATATTTTTAACTGATGATTCAAATACATATGTATTATCATAGCCTGCATATGATGCTCTATCCCATGGATAACGTCCTCTATAATATAATTTACCAGACTCTTCAATTGAAGTGTAACTTTTATTAAAATCCATATACTTATTATGAACTGCTGCTGTCTTATTCAACTCTTCACTGTATGACAAAACAGGTAAGTCATAAACAACTCTTAGTTCGTTTAACTTTTCAATAGTTCGAACTATTTCATCATCTTGATTACCAACATCATACGCTGTCACTTCATCAACAAACGTACTACTCATTAATGAAATTATAAAAATAAGCATAATAGCTTTAAGTATGTTTTTCATCATTATCACCTTTAGAGGATTAATCATTCTATAATATATCTCTTCCAATATATATTATAGCAAACATATGCTACCATGCTTATTACAGTACTATTACACTTTAATTACAAATTAAGAGGAGTTACACTCAACTGATCCCTTGAATATTAGTATTTACCAAACAAAGTTATATTTTAAAGATTTAATGATAAATCAAAATCTCCTATACGTTCTACCTCAAATCCGTTTGCCTTGAATTTATCGTAATCAAAAGCTTCTAATTCATCATATGCAAGCTTATGGAATTCATAAAAATTATTCCAATACTCCCATCCGCTTCCTAAATCATTTTCTAAAAATGCTCTTGCACATTCTATTCCCATTTGTGGCGCTACATAAAATGCACCCATGGCAAGAATATTAACATTATTACCCGTTATTGCGCGTTTTGCAGCTGCTACACTTTGAACCACTGTAGTGTGAACATGTGGGCATTTACTAGCTGCAATGTGAATTCCTGTCCCTGTACCACAAAACAGTAGACCTCGTTCAAATTCACGCTCAGTTATTTTTGCTCCTACTTTTAATCCTATTCGGTGAAACATTTCCGGGTCCTTTTCATCCGCACTTAATACCCCTATATCTGTTACTTCCCAACCTCTAGATCTAAGATCATTTACAACAGCTTCTTTAAGTGGAAATCCGGCAAAATCTGCTCCTACCACTACCTTCTTATCCTTTGCATATTTCATTTATACTACCTCCTATTCTTTCATTCATTACTAGTAATGACACCTTTTCTTATAATTACACATCCGTATTTAGCTTCTTCACCTGTCTGAATTACTACGTAAGCATCTTTAGTTTGATTATAAAAATCAAATCTACCAATGTAGTCTATTATATTTTTACCACGTTTATCATGTCTTTCTACTATAGTAGTTATTTCATCCCATAAAGGTAATTCAAGGTCCTTATCTATCGACTCTCTTTGCATCAATACAATAGGTTTTTCCACATAAATATCAACTGGAATCATTGCAAGTATTGCATCCATCATTTCTGCGGTACCAACACCATCACAATATACTATATGTGCGCCACCCTGTCTTGCTAACGACGATCCTGGAAAATTACCATCTCCAATTACTAACGTATCATTGTGTCCCATCCTATCTAGATGCATTAAAAGTTCTGAGCTCAAAGCTTTCGGAACATTTTTTAGCATAATATTCTCCTTTAAAGTTTTATCTTTTTATTTTCAGTAAAATAATTCATTACCATAACTGCAACAAGAACACCACCCCATATTAATGGAATATAAAAACTACTTATTTCAGGAATTTTATTCAGACCTGATGCTAACATTTGCAATACAAAAATAGCAAGAATAACACCACTGATTTTTCCTTTTCCACCAGATGGATTTATACCTCCAAGTACTACAATAAGTACGCATTGAAGAGTATATACAGTTCCATATCCAGCTCTTGCAGAATTGTAATTCGCCAACATAATAAGTCCACCAAGAGATGCGCTAATTCCGGAAATCATATACGTTTTTATTATAATCTTCGTAGTCTTTACACCGGAAAATTTTGCTGCCGTAATATTTGTACCTGTTAAATATAGTTTTTTTCCATATGTTGTTTTTGTAACTAAAAATGTTATCACTAACGCCATTGCAAGAAATATAAGTAACTGAATTGGTATTAATCCAAATAAACGTCCTGTAATAGCTTCAGAAAATCCAAATGGTATTCCACTAATTGCTTTTCCTTTAGTCAAAACAATTGCAATCCCAGTAAATAACTCAAATGTACCTAATGTTGCCAAAATTGGTGGTATATTAATTATTGAAATAAGAAATCCATTGACAGCACCTGCCATAGCACCAATTATAATACCTACAATAAATACAATCGGTATTGCTATTCCTAACATTTCTCCATCAACACCGACAATTTTTTTTAGGGTAATTGCTCCTACAATAGCAGCAAAATTCGCCACACCGACAACTGATAGGTCAATTCCACCTAGAATCATACATAACATAATACCGAATGCCATAAGTCCAAATTCTGGAAATTGAGCAGCCATTGTCTGAAAATTAATCACTGTGTAAAATTTTTCAAATCTGAAAAATCCCATAAATACTAACCATATAAGCATCAGAGCTATCAACCGTGTTATATAAATATCATTTTTAATTACTGTACTTATTCGATTTGTAATTTTGCTAAGCATATTTATCTCCTCCCTTTCCCTTTTTAGGACTATTCAAGCGCTTTACTTGTAATGCACTTACACCCGTTCCAACAATTATTAACATACCAAGAAAGAATCCTTGCCAGAATGTAGGTATTCCCATAAGAATAAGAGAGTTTTGAACAATAATAATTAATATTGTACCTAACATACATCCTTTTAACGTTCCTGCGCCCCCTGTGATTGCGACACCACCTAAGACAACACCTGCGATAATCATCATCTCCATACCTAACATGTTTGTAGGATGACATTGAGTCATCATAGATACTCTTATAAGACCTGCAAGACTAGATATGATACCTACCATAACATAAAGGAAAAATTTAATACGTTTTACATTAAAACCTGCTCTTTCTGCACTTATTTCATTTCCACCTATTGCATATAACCCTCTACCATACATTGTATGATTCAAAATAAAATAGACAACAACCAGGGTTATAATCAGGATAATAATAGCAGTTGGCATTCTTGAAGTTAAGCCTGTTTCCATATTTTTTGCTACAAAAAGTGATGAAGTTCCAAATTCAGACATTCCTTTTGGTATTACTGCAATTTGAACGCTTTTTAAAACACCTTGCATAAAACCTCTAAACATACTTGCTACACCTAATGTTACAATTAATGGTTGTAACTTAAATCTTGAAATCAAAAATCCGTTCACTGCACCAAGAACAGCACCAAAAATAATGGTTAACACTAATGGTAATAGTATTCCTCCTTGGTAATCTATATCCACAAGTATACGTGTTGTTGTATAAATACTTAAGGAAGCTAGTGCTGGAAATGATATATCAATACCTCCAGACACAATAACCATAAATGCACCAATTGCAAATAACCCTGGTACTATTAATGCAGCTATAATATCCACAATATTATTAGGCGTATAGAATTGCCCAGAACGAGATTGAATCAAAAAACTTAATAGTAATATAACCACAAAAATATAAAATTCATTATGGCGCAATAGTTTTTTTAACCTTATAGACATAACTTTCCTCCTATTACACCATCTGTGCGGTGATTTCATGTATAGTAGTTTCCGAAGGTTCAAACGTGTTAGATATTTTTCCATCACGCATAATCAGTATTTTTGAACTAAGAGACATAACTTCAGGTATATCATCTGATATGATGATAATAGCGAGTCCTGAATCTGCAAGTTTTTTTAAAATATGGTGTATGTCATACTTTGAGCCTATGTCAACACCTACCGATGGACCATTAAGTATGAGAACTTTTAAATCTCTCGCAAGCCATTTGGCAAGTACTACCCTTTGTTGGTTTCCACCTGACAAGGTATTACAAGCATTATCAGGGTTTGGTGTCGCTATGGAAAGTTCCTTAACCCATTTTTGAATTTCTTCACTTTGTTTTCTTTCGTCAAGTATTCCAAATTTACCTGTAAGATTGTCAATTTCCGATATAATAATATTATCACCAATGCTTTGTTGTAAAAACAAACCTTCTGTAAGCCTATCCTCTGGTACATATCCTATTCCATTTTCCATTGCAACTGTCGGACTATTTATAGCAACTTCTTTACCATTTATTTTTATAATACCTGAATCTACTACTCGTATGCCGAAAAGCGAAAGGGCAAGTTCTGTACGCCCTGATCCTAATATACCGCTTATACCAAGTATTTCTCCCTTACTAACCGAAAATGATACATCATAAAAGTATCCATTAAGTGTTAGATTTTTAACTTCAAGCATTTTTGTTTGTTTAGTTAGTTTTGGTTCAAATGGTTCTATTTGAATTTCTCTTCCTGTCATATAATAAGAGAATTTTTTATCATCTAAGTCTTTAGTATTTCCTTTAAAAACTAATTCACCACTTCGTAGTATTGTAAATCGTTCTGAGATTTCAAACACTTCGTCTAGCTTATGACTTACAAATAAAATAGCAATTCCTTGAGCTTTAAGATCAAGAATAATTTTAAATAAAGCGTTAATTTCTTTTCTTGTAAGCGCCGTTGTTGGTTCGTCCATTATAATTAGTTTTGCATTAAACATAAGTGCACGACATATTGCAACTAATTGTTTGCTTGCAACTGGTAATTCTCCAACCTTTGCATCTAAGTCAACTTCAAATTTTATCTTATCTATTGCTTCTTCAGCAATTTTGCGCATCCGCTTTTTATTTACGAGCTTGCTTTTACTGGCAAGTTCCGTATTAAAAGCTAAATTCTCCATTACTGATAGGTTTGGAAATATGGAAAAATCTTGATAAATTACTTGAACTCCATTTAAAATAGCTTCTATTGGAGTGATTTTCTTGTAGCTTTTACCGTCATATTCTACATGTCCACCTTCTGGGGTATAAACACCTGAAATAACTTTAATTAACGTGGATTTTCCACTTCCATTTTCTCCTGCTAGACAATGGATTTCACCTGGTCTTATTTCGAGTGTTACGCCTTTTAACGCCTGCACACCTGTAAATGACTTTTTTATGTCTACAGCTTTTAACACATTTTGGGCCATGGGTTTATCCTCTCTTATTTTAATTTTAGCATGCCCGCTTAAAAGCGAGCATGCTACTGTATATTTTAATTAGAATCCGAAACTATCAACGTTTTCTTTGTTAATAACAATCCAACCTTGGCCTTCAAATACTTTGTCACTTCCTGGTTTAAATGTAAGGTTTCTATACCCTTCTACATTAAGGTCACAGTTATCTGTTATTTCTTCACCACGTAACATTTTAACCGCCATTGCTGCCATTGCTTGTCCTGCAAGTGCTGGATCCCAAAGTGTTAATGCATTAACTGCACCACTTTTTAGAATTTCTGCATTTGCTGCAGGTAAACCTGTTCCTGCTGTAGCAACTTTTCCAGTAAGTCCAAGTTCTTCTATTGCACGAGCAACACCTGGTGAGTCATAAGAAGATGTTCCCATAATTCCTTTTAGTTCAGAATATTTCTTTAATAGTTCTTTTGCAGTTTGATATGCAACATCGCCATTATCTTCTGATTCAACTCTAGGCTCTGCTTCAAGTAATGTCATATTAGGGTAATTAGCTTTTTGATGAGCAACTCCACCATCAGCCCACTCATTATGAGATGCGTTTGTAACATGTCCAACCATTGTTGTATAAACGCCTTCTTCTCCCATTGCAGCAGCTAAGTTATCCATAATAAATGCACCATATGCATCATTTGAAAACGCTTCAATATCATAATCAATATTTTCAAGTGAAGCACCTTCATGAGCAATAACAATAATGCCTGCTTCTCTTGCTTGCTTAAGTACTGGCTCTAATGATGCTGGGTCTACAGGTACAACACATATAGCATCTACGCCTGAAGCAATTAAATCTGCAATAAGCTGAGATTGAAGTGTTGCATCTATTTCAGGAGTTCCTTTTTGATAAATGTTTAAGCCTGATACTTTTTTGTATTCTTCAACACCTTCATTCATACGAACAAACCATGGATTAGTTGCATCCTTAGGTACAATAACTATTTCCCATTCTGATTCATCAACCGTTTCTGTTTTTGCTTCTGTTTTTGTTTCTGTTTTTGTTTCTTCTTCAGCTCCACAAGCTGCTAAAGATACAACCATCATCATAATAACCATCATTGCAATTAATTTTTTCACTTTTGTTCCTCCTATTTATTATTCGTAAGACAAATTGTCTAAGATTCGTTTATTGTTATATGCAAACACAATAAACTTGTTGTCAAAGCCTGTTACAACCTCCTCTTATAGATTTATGGTGACAATTCTATGTTGAACATTTGTACCTCATTAAAACGTTTGCATAATCGTTAAAACGTTTTAATGATTAGGCACAATTAATGCCATTTTTACCCATTTAATATGAAAATGTGGATGGGTTTTTGTACTACACCGAATCTCTTACAATCAATTTTTGGTTTAAATAAATATGTGGTTTATCTGTTATTTCGCTATTTAGTAATTTGATAGTAATATCCCATGCTGCACTTCCAATTAAATTTGGATCTTGCTGTACAGTTGTTAGAGGCGGATCAAAGTATGCTGATATTAACAAATCATCATAACCAATAATACCAAAATCCTCTGGAATATTATATCCTTTTTCTTTTAGTGCTCCTATCATACCAATTGCAACTAAATCTGAACTTGTTATAAACACTTCAGGAAGTTCACTTCTTTTCTTAGATTTTAAGAGCTCCTCCATCAACAAACGACCATTACTCATTTTATTAAGTCGTAATTTATCTTCAATAAATATATATTCTTTATTTTCTTTAATATTATTTTCTTTTAATCCTTCTTTATACCCATTACAGCGATCACCTAAATTGGTCATAGTCTCTGTTATAGTTTCTGTCACAAATCCAATTTTTGTATATCCTTTTTTTACCAAATGTCCAATTATTTCTTTAACCATTGTACTATTATCAAATTCTACTGATGGATATTTACTATTTTTGATACTTCTGTCTCCCAAAATAATTGGAATTCCAAATTCATCTATTTCATCAAGTAATTTTTTGTCTCCATTGCTACCACCAAATAATACAACTGCATCAACACTTTTATCAACTAATACATCAAGTTCAAGTTGTTCACGATTAATATTATATCGAAAACTACATAACATAACTGTATATCCACTACTATACGCTAAGTCTGTAAAACTTCTTGCAATTCTTGAATAATACTCATTTGTGATATCAGGAACTAACAATCCAATCATCTTTGATTCACTTCGTCTTAATCCTCTAGCCATAGAATTTGGTTTATAGTTTAATTCCTTTATTGCCTTACGCACTCTTTTTTTTGTTTTATGGGTAATTGGTGCAGTACCATTAATAACATGTGATACAGTACCAATAGTTACTCCTGATTTTTTAGCAACTTCTTTCATTGTTGCCTTTTTCTTGTTTTTTGATTTTTCCATGGTTCCCCATTCATTAAAACGTTTTAATAGCTATGCGATAAAACACTCGGACTTGTTTTTTTCTTGAGTTTATTATAAAACAGATAGACTTCCTTGTCAAATACAACCTATTAAATTCTCCCAATATTACCTATTAAATTTTTACATTTTTCTCAATATTTTGTATCCTTTTATCCATGAATTGTTGTATACTATTATATATAAGAAAACATCTTAATTCTTAGATAAACCATTATCTTCTTCTTTGAATAAATATTGGTATAAACTATAATTATATATGGTTAAGGTGTCGAAATGGGGGCACTTGCAGGTGGAATTACACTTGCTCTGCTTGTATTTTTCTTTATGGAGTGGGTCATTGTTGTTGTTGAATCTGTGGCTTTTGCAAAATTACTAAAAGAACATATTGTAGGTAGACGTGTGGTATATGCTATCGTTGCTAATTTATTCAACTTCATCGCTGGATTACTTGTAGTTTTAGCAAGCGTTTTAGGATAATAGTAAGTTTGATGGTGAAGGGTATGAGAAAGTAGTTGTAATATTCTATA
>JAOZKH010000044.1 GCA_029935405.1 Vallitaleaceae bacterium
TTGCACTACCGTCACTAATTAGATATAATTATACTAACAGTTGTGTCGAGTTAACCACGTAAAATACTCATTGTATATTGTGTGGTTTCTTGTATTAGAAAACTATTATTTAGGAGGAAACTATGGAAACAATATTACTTAAAAATTTAGCTCATGTTTATACAATGAATGATACGGATGAACATCTTGAAAATGCGGATATTCTCATACAAGATGGTGTCATCACCCAAGTTGGTAATAATATTACTACTGTGCAAGAAAATGGTTCTAACAATACAAAGGTTATTAACTGTAACGGTTTAGTTGCTCTTCCTGGCTTTGTCAACACACATCATCATTTATATCAAACCTTATTTAGAGGTATTAAAGAAGTACAGGAATTACCGCTATTTCCTTGGTTAAGAGGCTTATATCAATTCTGGCAGTTTATGACACCTGAATCAATTTATTATGGAGGCTTAGTTGGTTTTAGCGAACTAATTAGAACAGGTTGTACTCTAACAAGTGATCATCACTATGTTTTTCCAACTAATCAACCAGAAACATTAATCGATGAACAGATTAGAGCAGCTAAAGAAATAGGTATTCGTTTTCATGCAACAAGAGGTTCTATGTCTTTAGGTGTTGATGATGGTGGTTTACCTCCAATGAGTGTTGTGCAAGCTGAATCTGCAATATTAAACGATTCTCAACGATTAATTGATACCTATCATGATCGTAAGGATTATTCCATGACAAGAATCGCTTTAGCACCTTGTTCTCCATTTTCGGTAACAGAAAACCTAATGCTTGAAACAAGCCGTTTAGCTAGATCTAATAAAGTTATGATGCATACACATTTAGCTGAAACAATGGATGAAGAAAATTTTTGCATACAAAAATATGGTCTAAGACCTTTTGAATTAATGGAAAAACTCGAATGGGTTGGAAATGATGTTTGGTTTGCTCATGGGATATTTTTTAGTGATGATGAAATCAATAGATTACAAGGTTCTGGCATAGCTCATTGTCCTTCAAGTAATATGAAGTTAAATAGTGGTATTTGCAGAACATCTGAGCTTGTAAACAAGGGTGTAAAACTTAGTATTGCTGTTGATGGAAGTGCCTCAAACGATGGTTCAAATATGTGGGAAGAAGTTCGAAGAGCATATCTACTTAATCATCTTAAATATGGTGTTAATGGCCTAGATGCTTATAATATTCTAAAAGTAGCTACAAGAGGTGGTGCTTCTGTTCTTGGAAGAACTGATACTGGGTATCTTGCACCTAACATGGCTGCTGATTTAAATCTTTTTGATTTATCAGGTATTGAATATGCTGGATGCCATGACCCATTAGTATCACTTGTTTGTCTCGGTAATCATTCTTATCCAAAATTAACTATGATTAATGGTAAAATAGTAGCAGAAGACGGTAAAATACATACAATAAATTCTGATAAAATAGCTAAGGAAGCTCATAAACATGCTACATCTATAATTACCTACAAACGCTCTCTTTAGATACTTTTGATTTTGGTACTTTACCTATCGCAGAAGCTTTAGATTATAAAAGAGTAGGCATTGGAACTGCATTAAGTTTTATGATGGCTGTTACAGCACTCAGTATGCCTTCTCTTATTATGCTCAAAAAAGTTGTCAAAACTCCTTTACTAATTATATTTACAACGATTGTATCCATAGGTTATGCCTTTAATATATTTTTATGAAAGGCATTAATATGAATATAAAAATTTTAGGATAACAAATACTATATAAATGCAAAATATAACATTACGATTAATCCTAATATAATTCTATAATATCCAAATAATTGAAAATCATTTTTCTTAATGTATGCAACTAAGAATTTAATAGAAATAATCGAAACAATAAAAGCAACAAGCATCCCAACAATAAGAGTTATAACTTCTTGCGTAGTAAAGAAAAGCCCAAAGCCCAATATTTTAATCAAACTTGCTCCAAACATAACTGGTATTGCCAAAAAGAATGTAAACTGTGCGGCAATACCTCTAGAGCTACCAATTAACATTGCTCCAATTATAGTTGCTCCTGATCTTGAAGTACCTGGAATCAATGCTAATAATTGAAACAAACCTATTCCTAATGCCGTCTTATAAGTTAGTTCATCTAAGGAATGTATACTCGGCTTTCTATTTTTGAATAATTTTTCTATAACAATAAATATCACACCATACAAAACAAGAGTTATAGCAACTGTTTGATAATTATAGAATAAATTATCAATAACATCTTCAAACATCAAACCAACTATAGCCGCTGGTATACAAGCAACTATAATCTTAAACCATAAGGTCATAATATCCTTCTTAATCTTAAAACCATTCTTTAGTTCAAACGGAAATAGCTTACCAAAGTATAATACAACAACTGCCATTATTGCTCCTAACTGGATAACAACAAAAAACATTTCCATAAAAGCATCACTTGCATTTATTTGAATAAACTCATCTACTAATATCATATGCCCTGTACTACTTATTGGTAACCATTCAGTTACACCTTCTACTATTCCTAGAAAAACAACTTTTAGCAACTCAATTAAACTCACTTACTTCCCCTCATCTTTCTAAGCCCTATAAATAGGTTTATTTCTATGTCTATTTATTCGATCTGTCTTAATATTTATTAAATTTTTATTAATCAACTCTTTAAGCCTGTTTAATATTCTTTCGTCTACACATAACTTAGCAATCACTTGATTTACAACATTTTGTTTATACTGAGTCTCTACAGGATCATATAACATATATCTAGCTAAAAGCTCTGTCTTCTCTTCGTTATAGATGCCAATATCACAGTTTTCAAAGTCAATTCCATATATTTTTCCTTTAAAAAATATAAAATTTCTCAAGTTTATATCTTTCATACAAATACCTGTATTTGCAGATTTGTCTTCCTTGAATACTTGATGAAATGTATCTAACCACTCTAATGTCATCGTAATAAGCGATACACCTTCAGAAATATTATAATCTGTTTCAAAAACTTCCATTTGTTCAAGCACCGTCATACCTTCAAGATACTCAAGATATAAAATTCTATGTTCATCATCTTCATCTAACAACTTTGGTATAGCCATAAAACCATGATTATGAAGTAAATTATAATACTTTTTTTCATAATCATAATTATTTTTTTCAATAAACTGTTTATTAATCATATTGCTTTCTTTGTTATACATAACATGATTTCGTCGTGAAAAAAATGATTTATTGTTCATGACCTTTTCCTATCTTTATTTCTATAGTACCATTTTTTAAATATCCGTCAAGTTCGCCAACAACACCTTCTATTGTATTTCGTAAAATCGACTGAACAAAAGGAACCATTTTAATTGTTTCTCCATTTAATTTCAATTGTACTTCATCACTTAAAACAATGCAATCAGAGAATTTATTCTTTCCACTAATTATTCTCTCACATAGTTTTCTACAATTATATCCACATTCTGTACAACATTTTGGATCGTAATCAGGAAGTAGTGGAAATACAGTTTCTTCGATTTTATCAACAATTCCCTCGATATTAGATAATGCACTAATTGCAGGTAATCCTTTATATTCATTAATCTCATCTGATATTTTTCCTGAAACTAAAAAGGATCTTCCATCAAATCTTTCATCTAAATCCTTAATACAATCTGCTGCTAATATAATAGGAACATTAGCCTCTCTAACTCCCTCAAGAATCAAATAGTCCGTTTCATAAAAACTTGCTATTTTATATATGTCTAGCTTTTCTTGAAACAAAATATCTGTTTCAAAAAGTCCTCTTGCTGTTACTAACTCTGCTCCTGCTTTTCTATGTCTATCTGTATTTGTTCCTTCTGTATCAATTTTAAATTCTTCAAAATGTATATCTTTTACTGATCCTACTGAATAATTTCTTTTTTTGAGTTCTTTTATTATTGCTTCAATAGTTGTTGTTTTACCTGCTTTAGAATATCCTACTACTGAAAATACTTTCATATAAATCCTCCATAATTTCTATTTAATATAACTAAGGCAACTATAATAACTATAACACCTAATGCTATATCATGCTTTCTTAAAGTTAAATGATAATAACTTGATCTTTTTTCTCCTATGATATAACCACGCATATCAATTGATTCTGATAAGCTTTTAGCTCTATATAATGTACTATATACAATAGGTACAAATAATCTACCTATTAATTCTAATCTTCTTTTTATATGAAGTTCATTCACATCAATTCCTCTTAATTCCATAGATACATGTGTGTTCCTTACTTCTCCCATCAAAATAGGTAAAAATCTAACGCCAATACTAGTCATTAATGCAAGTTCATATGGTAATTTAAGCTGTACCATTCCCTGCATAGTATTTCGCATTGATGAAGTGGATATTATCGCTCCAGACATTATAATCACAATCACTCTAAACACATATGCAATACCTAATGTTATACCTTTTTCACTTATTAGAGTAATTGCTCCAATGTAAAGATATCTATGCCCTCCTTGTACAAACAAACTTTGTATGATTATAATCGAAAACAATAATGTTAAAAATCTTCTCATTTTATAAAGTGTATTGATAACATTAACGCCAACAATAAATGCTAAAATAAATGTCAAAAAGACAATAAGTCCTTGCGTTACTAAATTATTGTCAAACACCACAACGCCTGTAAGTATCATCACAATTAAAATTTTAACTCGTGGATCATAATCTCTAAACACTTATTCTCCCCCCTTTTGATAAAGTTAAAACTTTAGTTGGTAAGGATTTAACAAATTCATTATCATGACTTATTAATAAAACACCAATTCCCTTATGATATATCTTTAATAAAATAACTCTTAAATCGTCAATTAGTTCTTGATTAAGACCCACCGTTGGTTCATCCAAAATAATAAATTTAGGATTATTCATTAAAATAGTCCCTATTGCAACTCGTTGCTTTTCACCTTGACTAAGCTGCTTAATTGGTGTATTTACAGCTTTTTCTAATGATAAGTCTTTAATAACTGTATCGTATCTCTTACGGACTTCATCACTAATACCCTCTCCAAATTCATAGGCAAACATTAATTCTTCGTAAATTTTTGCATTAAATAACTGTATCTCTGGGTTTTGAAAAAGATAACCTATTTTTCTTCCTATTTCATACCTCTTATAATCTTCAATATTTATATTCTCTAATAACACTTGTCCTTTATCTGGTTTCAAAACACCTATAATCAATTTAGATAACGTGGTTTTACCAATTCCATTTGCTCCGACAATTGTAATAAATTCATTACCTTCAATAGCAAGATTTAGATTTTCAAAAAGCATATTTAACTTTTTATTTTTTTTGTTAATATGATAATCTATACCTTTTAGTTCAATAAATGCCATTAATCTACCACCTTTGAAAGAATTCCCTCATTAAGTCTATAAACACAATCTGCTAAATGTAGATGTGACATATCATGTTCAACCATTACTATTGCTATTCCTTCTTTTTTTAATCGATACAATAAATCAAAAATTTCCTTTTCTCTATCTGCATCTACGTACGCAAACGCTTCATCAAGTAATAATACTTGTACATCAAGACATAAAACTGAGGCAAGTACAACTAATTGCTTTTCACCTCCTGATAGATGATTAGGATTTCGTTCTATCAAATGTTTTATATTCAGTAATGTTATCACTTTATTAAGTCTTAAATCCATTTCTTCTTTAGAGTAATTGTAGTTTTCCATTGCAAAAACAATTTCATCAACTACATTTGTAAATACGATTTGATTATCAGGATTTTGGTAGACACTTCCCACATATCTATTAAGATTTTTAAAATTTTCAACCTCTGTATTTAATACTTTTATACTGCCTTTTACCGCTAAGTTTTCTTCTTTAAAAAGGCTTCCGTTAATAAGTCTGAGTAAAGTTGTTTTTCCTTCTCCACTCGGACCAATTATACCAATAGTTTCGCCTTTATTAACCACCAAATTTATATGATTAAGGATTCTTCTTTTGTGGTGGTAATGAAAACACAAATCACTTATATTAATTACATTACCACACTTTTCATTTTCCATAAATCTACCTTAGTTCAGTTCAACACTATAAGCATATTTACACCAATATTGGCTAAACTTATCCTTTCTAATAATCATTTGATATGGACCTCTACCACCTTCTTCTCTAGTAGCTAGCCAGTCCCCTTCTCTCTTGAACGCAAGGTAAACATTATCATCTTCCATTAATTTTTCTATACTTACAGCAACAACATATCCATCTATTGCTGATATAATAGCAGTTTCTTTACCATCAAATTCAACTCCAGCATCTTCTAATATTGCTTTTAATAATACACCTGTATATTCATATTCAACTGACTCTTTTCCGTCAGCTTTTAAATTTGCTTTAAATTTATTTTCTCCAAAAGTTATAATTTGATCCATATTATAACTAGCTATTTCATTCCCTTTATCAAGAACTACAAAAATAGCATCATTATTTAATTGCTGCTTTTCAACTAATGTATCTTTATTGATATAGGCAAGTACCGCTATTATGACTATTAACAAAATAATAACACCTGTTAGTTTAAGCTTCATCATTCACCTCTTCTATTCTTTTTACACCTTTATAAATTTGATATGCAATCAAACCACCTAACCCTCCAGATAGTATCGCACTAGCTAAAGACATTAATAAAGGTGCAAAGGGTAATCTAAAAAAAACCCAATTCGCTAAGTAAGTGCCTGATAAATTAGCTATTACACCTGCAACAAAAAAATCAACACTTGTATTAACTTTTCTTCTAAGTAATATAAAAATTATATCTATCATTATTCCTGGTAATGCATAAGTAATAATACTTATGATTCCATGACTTCCAAATGACCCTGTAACAACAACAATTAGAGCTTGTACTAGAGCAGTTAATGTTGCTGCTCCTCTCTTGTTAACAATCCCAGCTGCAAGAACAATCCAAAACATATATAATCCACCGGCAACAGCCCCTCCAGGTATAAATAGAGGGCCGGTTATCATATGCGTTAGAGGAACCACAATAGGTTTTGTTGCAATCCCAAGAGATGCCATTAATGCAATAACTACAAGGTCATACAGCCTGAATTTGTTTAATATCTTCATGTTACACCTCATTTTAGTATTATTTTATAATAATTTTCACTACATTTCTAAGCCATGTTGTTGCGAACTGAGTATTTTGAACCAATTGCACTAACTTATCACTTTCTAGCGCTTCTCCGTCTTTAGTAACAGCTAAAATAGTTTCATCATCAATTTGATCCGCATTTAATTCTATTTCATAACCATCTCCTGCAATAATAATAAGTGAATTAAATTCTTCAACATGTAAAAAATCTAACATATCAAGAACTTTATAACCTTCCCAATCTTCTAAATAAGTTATATCATCTTTCATTCTCTCAGTATGTAAGGATATAAGTTCAAGTTTTCTTTGGGCACGATCACTTGTCATATCAAACGCACCATCTTCTAGTCCATCAAAACTAATTGTCCACAGTATTTCTTCTGATGAATCAGTTTTTGAATCTTCACTATTTTCTTTATCACTTGAACCGGTTTCATCTGAAACGTCATTAGAGAAAGTTGTAACATTACTTCCATCTCCAGCCGTAATCATAAGAAGATTTTTTACTGTTGCTTTTTTTGGATCACTTGAATCAAAGGTTACTGTTACTGTTCCTGTATCACTAATATATGCAACCGCTGTTTTTAAAGCGTCGTCAGCCACTTCCATACTATAATCATCTGAAGCTTTAAGGACATAATACTCTGCTTTCAACCCTACCATTTCAACTAATTCACTAAGTATTACACCCTTGTTATTATCTATTGTTATATTTTTAAGAGTAGCAATTGAACTATTAATCGAAACAATTTCTTGTGTACCAACTGTCATCTTCATTATAGATTTTATATGCATACCTTTTGGTAAATCAAGTCCTGTAAATAATGGTGCATCTTTACCTGTATATTTAATAAAACCTTCTTTTAGAACTGACATACTTTCACTTTTTTCATGTCCATCAACTGCAATAAAGTTTGCTTCATCAACTTCTTCAACAGATAGTGCCTCAAATAAATCCGATACTAATATCGCTTGATCATTATCTTCATAGTACATATAATCTTCACTAGGAAGATCAGCAATTGCCGTTTCTAACAGGATAATCATCTGATCTTTAGAAGTACTTTCTTTGATTTTTACATTAGAAAATTCAATTGTAACAAGATTAGAAATAAAATACATAGAAAGAACATCATCTATAGCTACTCTTAAAGGCATTTCTTTGTCAATTAAAAGTTCGCTATTAAACTCGTATGCTAATACGATTTCTTTATTCATTATAATATCAATCGGAACACTTATTGCATATCCATCTCCTGCAATAAAGCGAATACTCGAATAATCTTCTTTAGCTTCACCTATCCCTTGTAATACAGTATTTAGAAGCACTCCTTTTACTGTATCTATTGCTTCTTCTCCTGTAGAAGATACTGATTCAACTTCCTTTGTAACACTTTCCATTGCATATATATCATTATATGCAATGGATACATTTTCTTTTAAGCCAGTTAGCTCTAAACTTCCCTCATAAGAAGGTAGTGCCTCACTACAACCTACCACTAACATAAGTAACAGTATTATCATTCCTATTCCTTTAATCTTCATTTTTTCCCTCCGCTATTTCTATACATTTATTTATTGCATCTAACACAGCTCTACTTGTAATTGTAGCTCCGGTAATTGCAATCACCTCATTTTCATGAGTTTTTTTACGTTTTACCAGTTTTAGTGGTTTATCAATTTTTAACAAAAGCCTATCAAGAAACCAGCTTTCAGTAACATATTCTCCATAATCTTCTGTTTCATTTTCGTACAAAATATTGACCTCTATAACTTTT
Source organism: Vallitaleaceae bacterium (assembly GCA_029935405.1). Lineage (GTDB taxonomy): Bacteria > Bacillota > Clostridia > Lachnospirales > Vallitaleaceae > UBA1351. The sequence continues at coordinate 8,942 of JAOZKH010000044.1, forward strand.
TTATTATTCATTAACATACTAACTAACATATCTTCTTCATATCCATAAGTATTAGCTACGAATAATTTGCTGTTTTCATCAACGAGAAAGCACCTATATATATATATATCTTCATCTTCATCTTCATCTTCATCTTCATCTTCATCTTCATAAGCAGTTAATCTTTCAAGATATTTATTATCTAAATCTTGAATACTTGTAATAAACTTCTCTGGTATGTCATCATAACTTATTTTATTATCTTGTTTACATCCTGTGACTAACAATGTTCCTACTATAATACCCAACGCAATCTTTATAATATTATTCATCTTCTATCAAATCTACAACAAAATTGTTATTATTAAGCAAATCAAAATACATCATCTTATTTCTTAAAATTTCACCTTTACCTGTTAACAGTTTAATACATTCTGCCACTTGATAAGATGCAACAATTCCAGGAATAAACGCTGCTGCGCTAATTGGTTTCATCGAGATATCATCATTAGCATACAATTCCTCTAATATATTATCTCCTGGCAAAATAGAGATTACCTGTCCAAACCATGCACCAACAGCTCCATGAACCATTGGAATATTAAGTTCTGTAGCAGTTTTTTCTATAATCAATCTTGTCTTAATATTATCCACACAATCAATAACAATATTTAAATCTTTCAAATATTCACTTGCATTTTCTGCACTTATTTTCTCTTTCACAATATCTACATAAACATTGCTATTAATTTCTTTAACATGGCTTTTAGCAATATCTACTTTCCATAATCCAAGATTAGCTTCTGTTGACAATAATTGTCTATTTAAATTAGTCTCATCAAACACATCACCATCAATAACTCTTATATAACCCACTCCAAATCTTGCTAGCATTTCAAGAACATATCCTCCTAATCCACCTGAGCCAATAACTCCGATTTTTTGTGATTGTACTGTTTTTAGCTCTTCTTTAGTTACTGTATCTAATGATCTAATATATCTTTTTATCATATGCACCTCCATATAATATTGTAAGTTTAAATATCTTATTTCGACAAACAAAAAAGCTCCACCAATGGCAAAGCTTAATATTTATTAAACTAGGATTATTCCTTTCCACTGGGAGGCATTATCATTTCTAATAATACCCTGGCTAGTATTCATACTTACGCTTAGAATAGTTAGCTCGGAATCAATTATTAAGTTTTATTACTAAATTAATTATAATATAGGCCTATGCTAGTGTCAACCAATTGACAACTTGTTTTTTAATTATTATAATAGTTGTATTACTGACGCATATCGAAACACATATAAGGAGTTAATTATGTTATATATACAAAATAATAGCACTGACCCATTTTTCAATCATGCACTAGAAGAATATATTGTTAATAATTTTAATGATGAGGCTTTTATCCTATGGCAAAACCGACCTAGCATACTTATTGGTCGTAATCAAAACACTAATTCTGAAATCAATTTGGATTTTGTTAAAGAACACAATATTGATATTGTAAGACGCTTATCAGGTGGCGGTACTGTGTTTTGTGATTTAGGAAATTTTAATTTCACCTTTATAACTAATAAAGGTAGTAAAAATGAAGACTTTAAAACCTTTGCTTCTCCAGTAATCAACGCATTACAATCACTTGGAGTTAATGCGCAATTTACAGGAAGAAATGATATTACAATTGAAGGCAAAAAGATATCAGGTAATGCACAATATCATCACAATAAAAGACTATTGCATCATGGTACTCTATTATTTAACGGGAATTTATCTTCTCTTAGTGGCGCATTAGTTTCAAAGCCTCTTAAGTTTAAAGATAAAAGCGTGAAATCTGTAGCATCTAGAGTGACAAATATATATCCCTATTTACCTACTAAAATTTCAGTAAAAGAATTTAAAGAATATCTTAAAAACTATATTATGAAAACCTATGATATTAAAGATGTTTATAGACCTACCAAAGAAGACCTTATACAAATAAACAAAATAAAAGATGAAAGATTTTTAAGTTGGCAGTGGAATTTTGGTAAAAGTCCGAAATACACCTATTCTAATCACGTCAAATATTCCTTTGGTTTAATTGAATATCACTTAAATATCAAATCAGGTATTATTAAAGACGCTCATATTTATGGTGATTTTTTTGGCAAAAATCCTATTTCAGAAATCGAATCACTATTAACAGATACTAAACACGACCCAACTTCAATAGAAAAAAGACTTAAAGATATATCTATAGAAGATTATATAAGTGGAATTGATACAATTACATTAATTAAAGGACTCACTTCTTCAACTGATACCCCTATGAGAAAACCAAAGTGGTTACGAATTAAATATGAAGGTGGTAAAAAACTTAATTCAGTCAATCACTTAATCAAAGAATTAAAACTTAATACCGTTTGTCTTGAAGCTAATTGTCCAAATAAAATGGAATGTTATAACCGAAAAACCGCAACTTTTATGATTCTTGGAAGAAACTGCACAAGAAATTGTACTTTTTGTAATGTCACAAAAGCAGACCCTGATCCTATTGATCTTAATGAACCTAAAAATGTAGCAATTGGCGTTGATAGACTTGGTCTAAAGTATGCTGTTGTCACTTCAGTTACAAGAGATGACTTAGAAGATCAAGGAGCTCATCAATTTGCAAATGTTGTAAAAGAGATAAGATTATTAGATAAAAATATTGCTGTCGAATTATTAGTACCTGATATGCAAGGAAATAAAGATCTTTTAGATATTATTATTAATTCTAAGCCTGATGTTTTTAACCATAATATTGAAACTGTTCCATTACTATATGATACAGTTCGACCAATGGCTTCCTATCAACGTTCTTTAGATGTTCTTGCTTATGTCAAAGAAAAAGACCCTTCAATGTTAACTAAATCAGGTATGATGTTAGGTCTTGGCGAAACCAAAAACGAAGTAATACAGTCATTGAAGGACTTACGAAATGTTGATTGTGATGTTTTAACATTGGGACAATATCTACAACCTTCTAAAGAGCATATTAGCTTAGTCGATTATATTACTCCGGAGCAATTTGATGAATACAAAGAAATAGCACTGAACTTAGGATTTAAATCCGTTGCCAGTGCTCCACTTGTAAGAAGTTCCTATCATGCCGATGAACTTATTAAATTTATTTAGTTATGCTTAAGTTGTTAAAAAAATTTAGGTGGTAGAATTAGAGAAACTTGGTTTTGATACATTAACCTATTATTATGGTTAATGTATCAAAACTATATAGTTAATTAGCCAAATTCAAAACTTCACCATATAATTTTAGAAGTTTAATATGGTAATCTGACTCTGCCCATGTTCCACTTAATCCTTCAACTGTTGTAACTCTTCCGAAAATGTAACTAAAGTGTCTAGGATCTTTTGTATCCGCTCTAGGATACCCTATAACACCTGCATACAAAGCAGAGTGATCCGTATGGGCATCTATTCCCTCATACCATGAATCAAACTTTGCAAATTCACTTGCAATATATTTGTCTCCACCAGTACTGGTTTTCAAGCCACAAGGATTATGGTAAGATGCATCTATTCCAGCTTGACTTTTCACCTTATACAAGTACCCTGTTTCAAGACACATTTGTACATATTGTATAACAGGATTTAACCCTTTAATACTGCAGATATCATAGTACAATGGAATTAGATCAATTCCTTCTTGGTTTACGCCTTTACTTTTCGCCCAATTAGTTAAAGTCTCTTGACTAACTGTAGGATTGCCTAATAAGGAAGTATTTCCGTTTTTATCTACAACAGCTTCAGCAATTATTTCAATAGGCTTGTCTTGTTTAATTATTTCAATGCTAAGGGCAATATCTTTTTCTATTTCACCTTCATTAACTAAAAAACTTCCTAAAGTAACAATATCTGTTGCATTTTTAAGATTTGTTACAAGTGCATTGTATGAAATTTTTGCTACATGATTTCTATTAAATGATTCATCTTCTAATTTATTAAGTAATTCTTCTTCTATTAAGTTAATTTCATTAGCAAATTCTAGGGAGTCACTCCAAGAAAAATCTCCCTTTTTATCATCATAACCAAGTGCTCTTAAAGCAAAAGTCGCAAAAGATTTAGGTTGTAAATATTCATTAAAACCAAACTCAGTTTCATTAATTCCTTCTGTTAATCCTGTTGAATACCCATAATCAACATATTTCCTGGCCCAATCTTCGACATCTGTAAATGGGCTAGTAGGGTATTCACCTGTTAAAGCTTCTTGTTCCTTACCTAATAATCTTATTAATATAATAAGACCTTCTATTCTAGTAGGTTCTCTATATAATTCGAAATTTTTATCCTCACCTGTTTGCGTTCCTATAAACACTCCTATTTCCGACAGTTTATTTGCATAAGAAAAATACTCGAAAGCATTATCTGGTCTAACCATTCCATACACCGGAGCATTAAACAAAGATACAATGAGTATTGTACATAATAAATTGCCTATATATTTTTTGAAAGTTTTATTAGTCATCCACATTCTATAGTACTCCTTACTCGAAATATATGTTATATCTTAACATATATTTCGTAAAAAGTATTGAACAGAAAATGAATTATCTGTAACTTTAAGTAATTGATACAATCTCTTCTAATATTTCATCAAAAATTTCTTGAACATGTTGAATTTTATTTATCTCGTGTACTCGGCTTCCAACAAAAAGCAAACTATTATCAAGATCACCTTCAGCGGCATTAACTAATGCCCTTGTAATACAAAAAGGTGTTGTTTTCGGGTCGCATTTATGAATACATTTATAACATTTTTCCACTTTAATTTTATTACCATTGTTGACAGTGGTAAGCATTGGATTAATAAGAGCACGTCCAGGCAATCCCACCGGACTATCCATTATTACTACATCTTCTTTCTTAGAATTAACATATACCTGTTTATACTTCTCTGAAGCATCGCATTCATAAGTTGCAACAAATCTTGTAGCCATCTGCACTCCACTTGCTCCTGCTTCAATGGCTTTAACAATATCCTTGCCATGAAAAATGCCTCCAGCTGCAATGACTGGAATATCCATTTCACCTTTATCTAAAAATTCTTTAAGCTCTTTTACAATTGTAAATACATCTTTTGCACTTTTGTCGACTAACTCATTTTTCTTAAACCCAAGATGCCCTCCAGCTTCAGGTCCTTCGACAATAATTGCGTCTGGTTCTTTTTCGAATTTTTTTTTCCAACGTTTCATTATTAATTCTGCTGCTCTAAGTGATGATACAATAGGTATAATCTTCGTTTTACTTCCTACAACTAATTCAGGTAACTGTAAGGGTAAACCTGCACCTGAAATAATCAAATCAACTTTTTCTTCTACAGCCACTTTTACAAGTTCTGCATAATTTTGCATTGCTACCATAATATTAACACCAATAACTCCTGTAGTATGCGCTTTAGCTTTTCTTATTTCATTTCTAAAAGCTCTTATATTAGCTTCTAGAGTATTATTTGCAAAATCTTTTTCTCTAAACCCACTTTGAGCTCCTGATATTACTCCAATTCCACCTGAAGAAGCAACTGCTGACGCTAGTCTCCATCCTGAAATTCCAATTCCCATACCACCTTGAATAATTGGTATTCTAGCTGTTATGTCTTTTATTTTTAATGACTTCAAATTCATATTTTTTCTCCTCTGAAATTACTTTGATAATCAAACTATTTATCATATAATAACATAGGTTGGTTAAGGTGTCAAAACTAAGTTTCTCTATTTCTACCACTATATGCAGTACTCGGTTGAAGTATCCAAGCATACATATAGTGGTAGAAAGTTCAACTATGTAGTTTTAACGCCCTAACCATAGGATGCTAAAAAAAGCAATACTATACTTCGACTAAAACAGCCCTAACCCAACTACCTTCAGTGCCTTTTAATTTTATAGGAAGTGCAATCAGCTGATACTCGCCTTCAACAATCTTTTCCAATTGTAAACCTTCCATAATTATTATATTATCTTCAAGAAGTAGTTTATGTGTCATATGATCACTTTGCCCTCTTTCAATACCTAATCCATCAACACCAACACCATTAATTTTTTTAGATTTTAGTAATCTTGCCCCACTTTCATTTATATATACAAAATTGTAATCAAAACCTTTTTCTTTATAATAAAATGAATTCCTTGTTTTGAAGATAACAAAATCACCTTTATTTATATTTAAAGGTTCAATATCTTTAGCAGTGATTACAGACTTTGTTAAATATGTCATATCAAAAACACTACAATTACATATCAGTCTTGAGATATCTAAGGTATCAATAGTTTTACCTCCTGGTATCATATGTAAAGGCATGTCAATATGCGTCCCACAGTGTATATCTAGCGATACCTTTGTCTCATGAACATTACTACTATTATGATTGCCAATATTTTCATACTTTGGAAGCTTATCTAGACTATCTTTATATACTAACATATCTGGTTCTATTAACATTGAAATATCATGTATTTTCATTTTTTCTCCTATTATTCATTCCACCATTCTCTTCCATCACGTCTTATTAAGTCATCTGCAGCTTTTGGACCATAAGAATTAGCTTTATAATTAGGAAAATCCGGTATATTATTTGCCCATGCTTTTCCAATAGCATCTATAAATTTCCATGAATATTCAACTTCATCCCAACGGGTAAACAACGCTTTCTCTCCTAACATAGCATCTCTTAGCAATTTTTCATACGCTTCAGGACTCTTATAACCAATCTCACAGTTTTGACAAAAATCCATACTCACTGGAATTGCAGCATTTTCTTGCCCCGGCTTTTTAGTGTTAAATCTTAAATAGATACCTTCAGTTGGTTGAATTCTAATAATTAATTGATTAGGCACAGATTCATTTAGCTCATTTAGATACAAACTTTTTCCTAATGACTTAAACTGTATTATTACTTCTATACTTTTTTTCTTCATTCGTTTGCCTGTTCTAATATAAAATGGAACACCTTCCCATCTATAATTCTCAACTTCAACTTTTAATGCAATAAATGTTTCCGTTTCCGAATCATTCGCTGTTCTTAATTCATCACGATAAGCGACATATTCACCATTTACACTTGTATCATATTGACCACGTACAACATTTTGGGTCACTTCTTCGTCCGAATAAATTTTCAAACCTTTAAATACTTTGACTTTCTCATCACGTACTGATTCCGTATCCAGTCTAGCTGGAGGCTCCATCGCTGTTAATGCAAGCAATTGTAAAAGATGATTTTGAAGCATATCTCTTAACGCCCCTGATTTTTCATAATATCCTCCTCGTTCAGAAACACCTAAAGTCTCAGTTGAATTAATCTGTATATTATCAATATACTTATTGTTCCAAATCGGCTCAAAAAATGTATTGGCAAAACGCATAACCATTATATTTTGAAGCATTTCTTTACCAAGATAATGATCAATTCTATATATATTTTCTTCACCAAACGTATGTGTTATTTGTTTACTAAGCTTTCTAGCAGATTCTAAATTTCTACCAAAAGGTTTTTCGATTACAACACGTTTAAAGCCACCATTTTCATTAGCCAGTCCATATTTATGTAGTTTTTCAACAATAATTCCAAAATATTCAGGACTAACAGCAAGATAGAATAACCGGTTCCCTTTTGTATTATATTTGTGTTCTAAGTTGCATAAATAATTCTCAAACTCTAGATATGTATCTGTCCCACTAAAATCTAATTGATAATAATAAATTCTTTCACTTAAACACACCCATATATCTTCATCAAAACCAGTTCTTGAAAATTCTTTGACTGCAAGTTTCATTTCTTCAATAAATTCTTCTGTTGATTTTTCTCTTCTACCTACTGATATAATAAAAAATTCTTTAGATAACAACTTCTCAATTTTCAAATTATATAACGCCGGTACTAGCTTTCTTTTTGTTAAGTCACCTGTACCACCAAAGATAACTAAAGCATTGCTTGTCTCTTCCATAAATTCACTTCCCTATCAAATAGTAATTACTATTTTTTCTCTACTGCATGTCCGCCAAATTCATTTCTAAGAGCAGCTACTACTTTACCTGAAAAACTTTCTTCTTGTTCTGATCTATTACGCACAAACAAACTTCCTGCAATAACAGGTACTGGCACCTTTAATTTCAAAGCTTCTTCAACAGTCCATAAACCTTCCCCATTTGAACCAATAACATCTTTAATTTCTTCGAGAGTTTCTGATTTACTAAACGCTGATTCTGCAAGTTCCATTAACCAACTACGAATTACCGAACCGTTATTCCATACCTTAGCAACTTTTTCATAATCAAGCTCAAATTGGCTTTCCTTTAGAATTTCAAAGCCTTCACCAATCGCCTGCATCATACCGTATTCAACACCATTATGAATCATTTTTGTATAGTGTCCTGAACCCACTCTCCCACAATGTAGGTATCCATTCTCAACACAAATATCTTTAAATATTGGTTCAAGGAATGTAAATACATCATTTTCAGCTCCTACCATAGAGCAAGCACCATATCTAGCTCCTTCAATACCACCACTTGTACCAGCATCTACAAAATCAATACCTTTTGCTTTAATCACTTCATATCTTGCCAATGTATCGTTGAAATTAGAGTTTCCTCCATCAATAATTATGTCATGAATATCGAGCATTGGTATAAGCATATCTATCATACTTTGTGTTGGTAGACCACTTGGCACCATTAACCATATGATTCTTCGACCATTAAATTTTGAGACAAGTTCTTCCAAGGTATGCGCACCTTTTGCGCCTTCCAAAATCAATTGATTTACTTTTTTTTCACTTCTATTAAATCCTATTACATCATGTCCATTATCCTTTAAATTCAAGGCCAAATTATAACCCATTCTTCCAAGTCCTACAATTCCTATTTGCATAACAATACTCCTTTTCTGGTTGATAACAATTCTCATTTACACCAACATAACTCAAACAATATATGAAGTTAAATATTTAATTTTTATAATATCATAATTTAATTTCTTCATAACGGTAAATAACTAACTTACCATCAATAATCATTTCAAGTTTTTGATTTAAGTTTAATCTAAGATTTCTTTTTGCTACAGAGTCT
>JAOZKH010000045.1 GCA_029935405.1 Vallitaleaceae bacterium
GGAGAAACATTTGCAGGACAAAAGATTTATTATCTTTTTTCTAAAAGCGGATTTACTGATGGTTTGATAGAAGAGGCTAAGAATCGGGAAGACTTGGTCTTGGTATATTACGATTAACTAATGTTAAATTTACTTAATCGGAAATCGTAAGTGACAGGCACGTAAGTTTGTACGTAAGTTTCGTAGACCAAAATAGATATTGAAGAAACAAAAGATACACATATTTGGAGGTGTTGATTTGAACAATGCAGATTCAATTAAGGCGAAGTTTAAAAATATTGTATTGAAAAAGGGAATTAGAAGCACAGAAACTATTCAAAATATTCTTGGAATCAGAGATTATGAGGAATTCTACATAGTGATTAAGAATCTTGAAGCTATAGGGAAACTAAAGCCAACTCACGATGGTCATGAAACCAACGGAAAAAATCCACCATTAGCTAAAAAATATAGAATCATAGATGAAACGGAATCCACTGATGAGTATGTAACCGAAATTAATCAAAGCTTTTTATTCGTATATAGTAAATCATATTATAAATCTCATATTAAGCAATATAAAAAAGATCGTAACATTATCAAACAATTAATCAACTACCATAAAAGAAAGCATGGTCCATTAAAAACAAATATGTCTCCTAATGAACGACTATTTGACATATTTGGGCATGAAAAAGAAATAATGATTGACCGAGTATATCGTATTCTAGAGAGATTAGGATTGCCTAAAGAATATTTGAATGTATATAAAACACCAGAACCATTTATTTACTACTGCGCAACTCAGCAATTAAGTCAACAGATTCTAATTGTTGAAAATAAGGATACTTGGTATACTCTTTGTCGATTAAGAAAAGAAGGAATAGGCCCATTTGATAGTATAATCTATGGTGAAGGAAAAAAGGTTATAAGTAGTATTGAAGAATTAGGGCTCCATGAAAAATCATGGTTTAACAATGTTGAGAATAACTTCTATTACTTTGGTGACCTTGATGATGAAGGATTAAGAATCTTTGAAAGTGTTAAAGAAAAAGGTTATAATAGGGGCTATAAGATTGAACTTTGGGCTGAGTCATATAAAATGATGTTAGAGTTAGCGCAGGAGAAAGATAGTTGGCGTAAGTATAAGGATCAAACAAGTTTAACAAAGAATAAAGTGGAAGAAGTATTATACTTTTTGAATCAACAATATATTGAACAAGTTTTTGATAAGTTTTCAGCTAACTTATATATACCACAAGAAAGCCTGAATTATATGATTTTACAAAAGATGCTACAATCAGCTAAAGGGGAATAATCATGTATTCGTTTTTAAATAATTTCCACAAAAGAATGACGCAAGTAGCGATACATCGCTTTTTAAATGAAAAAGCAGTTATTAAAGAGGGACTAAGGCAAGGGGATTTCTCCCATTCACAAGCTTTGAACCTTCTTATGCAACTGCTTTGTTTTATAATGGAAAAGTCGTTATTAGAGCAAAGTTGTACGACTAAAGATATGGAAGCCTTTTTAATGATAACTATGTCCGAAATGCCTATGACAGATACAACGATATCGGACATAGATGCATCTAATAATCAAGAAATAGAAAACATAGATTATGAAGGATTAACAAGATATTTAGTTCGTGATGCATTACAGAACAAAGGAAAGCCTTATTACTTTGAAACATATGACTTTAATAGTAAAAAAGAGATAAAAATACCGGTAAGACTTATTGAAGATAATATTTTAAAACGCGATGGAGAAGAAGTATTTAGTTATAATCTTACGACTCAAGGGTACGAATTTTTATTTGGAACATTAGAAGTTGAAGAATCTTTACAAATGAATTTCGAGCAGTTAAAGTTACAATACGCAATCAAAAAAAGGAACTTTGGATCAGCTAAGGAAAGTGCAGATAACTTGTTTGCCCTCAATCGCAAACAGATACAAAAGATAAGTGAATATATAGTAAGAATCAAAGAAGATGTTGGAACATTTAAGTCAGAAGACTATGAAAATACATATCGTGGTACCTTCGATACATTAAATGAGCAAAAAGAAAAACATGAGGAATTATACAAGCTTATTACTAAAACGAAGGAGCAGTATTTAGAACAAGGATACACAGATGATGATAACAAGAAAATGATGGAAGACATTAAAAATATTGATTATATAAAAAGTCGATTACAACAGCTCCTTGGGGAACAGATTAAGTTGTTTAATGAACAACAAACCCTTGTTGAAGTTTATGAAGAAGCGATTAACAATGTATTGTATATAGGGTTTGAAAATCGACTGAATATTGAAAAAGATATTCTGGAACCATTTGAAGCTAATACGATAGCTATTGAAGGTTTAGCAGAAATTTTAAGACCATTATTCTTGCCACACGTTAATAAGCAATTTAATTTTGCTAAAGCTTATGGTGAGCAGAAAATTGAAGTCGATGATGGTATAGAAGTGGAAGAGGAGTTCTTCTTAGAAAAAGGTGAAAATACTAACCTAGCTATACTTAAAGAACATATTGATTTTGTACAACGCCAATATAAAGACATACTTGAAAGACTTCTAACAGTTATTTTTGATGCAAATGCAAATGAAGTTAAGTTATCAGAAATCTTTCAAAAAACAGAAGATATTGACGTACTTAGAAATGTACTGATTAGACTTCATATTGATCGAGTTTTTGATTTGAAAGCTATAGGAAGTGAATCAAAAGAGTATATATATGAACCGGAAGAGGATTTTGATTTTGGATACTCTTATTTAAATGTTATACACGCGAATGAGAATTTGAAGAAACTACAAGTATTATCTTGTAATACAGGTAAAGATATAATAACTATATATAGTACTAGAGAAAAGAAATATTTACGATGTAATGAACTGATATTTACTTCAAAGGAGGGATAGGAAATGGATGAGCAATTAATAGAAACATTGGAGTTGAACGCGGAAGAAATAAAAAATCATTACAAGAAGGCTCATGCTATTGTTTACTACCTTATTAATAAAGGACAGTTGTCCTTAGATGATCAAAAAGATTTGTATAACGATTATTCTAATAGAGAGATTCAAAAAGCTGTAGATGAAGTAGCTGAAGAATTTAATGTATTGATTAGACGTTACAACCATGTAATCTATATGATTCCTTTAGAAGATAACGAAGTAATTGGGATGAAGATGGAAGACATGAGAAATATTGCAGGTAGTAAAAAAACGAATGTAACTGCGTATTTATCCATGTATATAGTGACGCTGTTTTTAGAACTTTTTTATAATGGTGTTGGAGAACGACTGAAAACTAGAGATTATACAAGTATTGATGAAGTGGCTAATTTGGCTACAAAGCGTCTTAACTTGGCAATTGCCAAAGAAAATATTGAAGATGAAGAAGAGGAAGTTGGTTATAATGTGATTTCTATTGCGGAGCATTGGAATGCTTTGCAAAAAGATGATGAAAATCATAAATCTAAAAATACGAAACATGGTTATATTAGAAGTGTAGTTACATTCTTAATTAAGGAAAAATTGTTTGTAAGATACGAAGGCTATGAGGATATTAGACCAACAACAAAATTGACTGATCTGATGGGACATTATTTCCTAGACAGTAAACGTAAAGTTAAAATTGAAAAACTATTTAGTGAGAAAAGTATTTTAGTGGAGGATGACTATGCCTAAACTTAAGAAATTTAGAGTTGTTAATTTAATATATAATGATACAAGACATATTTACGATGAAGTGTTTGACTTTGGTGACGGGCGACATGGAATGATGCTGTTGGCTAATGGAGGTGGAAAAACTGTATTAACTCAAATGATGATGCAACCAGTTATTCCAAAAACTGACCTTAAAACGAGAAAATTTACAGATTATTTTAAAATCAATAAAAAGCCTACACTATTGCTTAGTGAATGGCAACTAGATAATGATGCAGGGACATTTCTTAGTGGGCTAGTAGTTAAATATCATACAAGACGAAAAAGAGGTAGCTTAGAAGATAAGGAAAGCCTTGATATATTCGCTTTCACTATACAGTATCATTATAGTGAAACCTATAATATACAATCAATTCCTGTTTCAAAAGTCGATCATAACGGGCGACGTTCTATGAGAAACTATGAGAGCATATTATCTGATTTAGCAAAACATGAAAAGAAAATGCCGATGTATGTTAATTGTTTTAAGTGGTCAGATTCAAGAGAAGCGAAAGAACAATATGGAAAAAAACTTGCAGAATATGGTATAGTTCAACAGGAATGGAAAGATAATATACTTAAAATCAATAAGGAAGAAGCTGGGTTAAAATCTTTCTTTGAGGACGCAAAGACATCAGTCACACTATTAAAAAGAAAGCTGCTACCAACGATTGAAAGCAAGCTTGATGAGCATGTAAGAGATAAAATAGAAATTCAAACATTAGTAAGACAACACGCGAAAGAAGAGGTAAAGAATAAGAAAATCATTGAGGAACGAAAAACATACGATGCCTTTTTGAAAGAAAGTAAAAATTTTCTTGAATGTAGTATAAGTCATAAAGCAGCAATTGATGTAAAAGATGAGGCTGATAGAACAGTCAGTGCTGCACTTTTAGGAATGGGAGAATTAAAAGAGCAGCTTAAAGAACGAATTGCTACAGAAGAAGAAGCTAAGACTAACAATCGAAGAGAAATTGATAGAATTAAGTTTGAAGAAGAGTGTTTTAATTATTATAAAGAAGAGCAACAATTAGATATGGATAGGAACAATTATAACCAGTTATTACAAGAAAGAGATGAGCTTAGTAAACAAACATATAATGCTGACCTAGAAGTTAGAGTTATTAAGGCTACCAAAAAATATGAAGAAATACAACAAGGTAAGGTTCGAATCAAGGAAAAAGAATTAGAGCTAGAACGATTATTATCAGATAAAGATAATGATGATTATCAGGAATTAGTAGATGTATTAGCATATAAATATAAAGAAGAAAAAGAAAACTTAAGCAAGTTGCTAAATACAGAAAAAAGCGGCGAATTAGCTTTGGAAAAGTCGAAAAATGAATGTATTGATAGAATTAATGAGTATAATATAGAAAAGAAATCAGTTGATGACGAGGCCACAATTCTTAAACATGAAATGAAGAAATTTGTGAATAAAGTGGAACAAATGAACCAAGGGAATCAGGAATTTGTATGGGAACAACATATACTTTATAAGGATTACGAAGAGGAACCATTAAATACATATATTACCAAGCTAAAAGCAGAAGATGAAACATTAGTAAATAGCATATTTACAAAGGAAAAATATATAGAAGATGAAAAGGCTAATGTAAAAATATTAGAGATAAATATTAATGACTACAAAATTGATTTGGCGAAAGCAGAAGCTAGATTAAGCAAGTCGCAAGAAAGCTTTAAAAAATATATAGAGTATGAAGATGATATATACTCAAAGCTCAATAAACTTCAGGTATCAAAGGAGGATATGTTTGATGCGGAGTATGTTAATAATCAATTAGAAGAAGTTATTTCGAGTAAAGAAGAAGCAATACATAAAGCAACTATCGAAAAGTCTATGACTATCCAGCTTTTTGAAAGTTTAGCTGAAGGTAGGCTAATCAGTTTACCAAAAGAAATGTTACAGTTTCTAGAGAAAAATAGTATTGATTTTGAATATGGTTATAAGTGGCTGAAGAATTTAGATAAGGAGTATTTAAGCACTGATTTTTTTATGGAGCAGATTAATGTACTACCTTTTTCTCTTGTTATGGATGATTATAACCTAAATAAATTTATTGATATAACTAAGAATTATAAAATTAATGTAGTTATTCCTATCGTATCAGAAGAATATATTAGACAAACAGTACAAAGTAATCAACTCGAAGCTAAGGATCAAAAACAGGATATACCAATACACCAAACATCAAGAGTTGTGATACATACATCCTTTGAAAAGCGTTTGCTTGATGAAGGGTTTATTAGTGAAGAGCAAAGTTTTCTCACTAAGCAACTAAATGGTTTAGAAAATGATATAGTTAAGTTAAACAAAAGTAAAGATTGGATAACGCTTCTAATCAATGATTATATAAAGTTTGTTGGTCTGTATTCTAAAGAAAGTCATAAAAACTTACAAAGACAGGTTCTAGAAATAGAAGAATTAATAGATTCTAAAAAAATACAAAGCTTAGAAGCTCAAAAAGCGATAGAAAAGTCCATAGAATATATTAAAACCAAAAAAAGTGAACTAGAAAAATTGAAGGAGAAACATAGAATTCATAGCAAAAGTTTAGAGGAATATGTATTGCTTCATAAGGAGTTTTTAACGTATCAATCTAAAAAAGAAAATAACTACAATGTGACTCAGAAAGTTAAGCAAATAGATATTAAAATTGAAGAATTAACTAAGCAACAAGAATTTATAAATAAATCAATTAGAGAAAAAGAAGAGTATATCAAGAGTATAGAAGGTAAAATTAGCGAATACGAAAAAGCAATGATGGAACTTAATGCAAAACGTACAGATAACGAACTTCATAATCATAGACTGTATAAAGAGGATTTTGAAACACTAAAGGCAAAATATAAAATTTTTAATAAAAATTTAGGTGATATAGAAAGTGTTAAGGAAATACTAACGTTCTATAAAAGAGAGTTAGATAGGCTGAATAAAGAACTTATAGACCTTCAAGTTGAGACAGAAGATTATGTGAATCGTGTTTTTGATAAAAATTTGCTTCATGAAAGTGAAATAAACTTTAAAATTCATGAAAAACAACTAAAAGAGAAAGAAAGTATGGCAAGTGAAAGAAAAGGAAGTATTAAGTCCAAAGTAGAAGCACTTGGGCTAAAGAAGGCAAATATTCTTAGTAAAAGAAAGTTAAAAGAGGATATGTTTTTGTTAAAGCATATGCTTGTTGATATTAGTTATAAAGAGAGACGTGTTAATAACAAAATTGCACACGAAAAAATAAAAGAGGCAATTATTAAATTTAATATGGTTAATAGCGAAGTTGAAAGTGCTATTAACAATATGAAAATCTTAGAAACGGATGAAATAACTACACAAGAACATAATAATTATATTAAAACCTATCCTGTAGAAATTAATAAAGTTGAAGTAACTAATGAGTATACACAGATTGCAAAGACTTTTAACAACGCTAAACTGAACTACAATAAAGAAAAATCTAGACTTACTAGTGAATATGTGAAACTTAAATCAGAGTATAAAGATAAAAGTAAATTACTGACAAAAATGTTTAATCAACTGCTTATTGAAGCCAATATTTATGAACACTCTTTTGTGCAGCAAGTTATAAATCAGGCTACAGAATCGATATACAGAATCATTGATAAATATGATGCGGATATTCGTGTGCTTCAGGAAAAAGAAGAAGTTCTATACAATTTTGTCTTAACAAAAGTATCAAATGTATATGATGAGCTAAAAGATATTGATAAACATTCAATTATCAATCTTCATGGGAAACGTGAAAAAATGCTTTATATCACTATGCCTAAAAAGGAGACCTTAGATACAACAACGATTAGACATTATTTGAAAGAAATTATTCGAATAGCTAAAGTAAAAATAGAGAATAGTGATATGGATGACTTAGACCGATACCTAGAAGATCATCTGAAACTAGAGCACCTATTTAGTGAATACGTTCCTTTTAACCGAATAAAAATAAGTATATCAAAAATCGAAGAAAACAAAGTTAGTAAAATGAATTGGGAACAAGTTGGAAAAGCTTCCGGTGGAGAACTTTTTGTTAGTGTGTTTATTATGTTTTCTTCACTAATTAGTTATACAAGAGGGATTCAATTAAGTAGAAAGCAACGTGGAACAGTGCTTGTAATGGATAACCCTTTCGGACCGGTTTCATCAGAACATTTGTTAGAACCGTTATTCAAAATTGCTGCGACATATGATACCCAGATGATTTGTTATACTCATATTAACACTAGTGCTATTACCAATCAGTTTGATCTGATTTATTCATTACGTGTTGTTCAGGAAAGCGGAACCGGAAGAGAGCATATTGAATCAAATATTGCTAAGGATATTGATCAATCAATTGAACTTATTGATACTGCTGTTTTTGAAATTGGTGAAGGTGATCAAATTGGATTATTATAACAAAAGGAGTTTAACTTATGGATGAATTAAAAGCATACTTTGTAGTTGAAGATTTTATAATAGATGAATTAATAGAGGGTCAAACAAAGGCTCAAACAAAGGGTCAAACAAAGGCTCAAACAAAGGATCAAGCAAAGGCTGAGCAGGATGAAAATTCTGCTTTTGGTTGGTTTATTAAATTCCAAGAAAATAAGTACAAAGCGCTGTTTTATTTAGGTTTTTTGACCAAACAAAAATGGTTTTCACCTTCTATTTATTACTTATATCAGATATCAGATTTGCTAATTCGAAGATTATCAAGACAGTCAGATATAGAATTTGAACGAAGCAATATAAGAGTTGAATTATTAGAGGATGAGATTAGTCAATTGATTGCAGAAGTACCTTTTGTTATTGGTATGGAAGTTGTAGATAAGCAGTGGATAGAACAAATATGGTTTACGTTACTAGATATTTTTACAAATGATATAGCTGAATATGAAGATAGTGTTGCTATGTATTTTACAGAACATAATGCTCATGTTCATGTTGCTGGTAGAGTGTTTTTTCATTTGGTGGAAAACAAAATGAGTAGTGAACCTTTTGCCTTTATGGCAACCTATTCTAATAAACCTCCTAAGAGTAAAAAGACGTTACATACACCATTAAAAAATGCTTTGATAGAATTTAAAGATGATGAGAAAAAACTATTTTCTCTTATAGCTACCGTTGTAAAAGTAGCTGATGAAAGTGACTTCATCTCTAACCTATTAGAAAGTGGTGAGTTGTTTTTACCAATCAAATTAACGGCTGAGGAAGCTTATACGTTTTTAAAAGAAATAGAAATGTATGAATTAGCAGGTATTATGTGTCGAGTCCCAGATTGGTGGCGAAAAAGCAATAATGCAGTTAAGATTTCAGTTACAGTTGGTGATAAAGAACCTTCAAAAGTTGGATTAGATGCTATCATGGATTTTATGCCTACTTTATCTGTAGATGGAGAGACGCTTACAGAGCAAGAGTTAAAAGACTTCCTGTTAATGGCAGAAGGACTTATTCAATATAAAGGAAAATGGGTAGAAGTTAATAAGGAAAAATTAGAGGCTGTGTTACAGGCGTTTGATAAGGTAATGGAACTTCATAATAGTGAAGAGCTTACATTAGGTGATGCTATGCGTATGGAGTTGAATATTAAGGAATCCCTTGGTCTATCTAATGTAGAGGTGGAATTATCTGTTTCTAATGGTCAGTGGCTTAAATCATTAAAAGATACATTAACAAAACCGTTGGATGCAGAAGCCGTTGA
This sequence comes from Vallitaleaceae bacterium, assembly GCA_029935405.1. Classification (GTDB taxonomy): domain Bacteria; phylum Bacillota; class Clostridia; order Lachnospirales; family Vallitaleaceae; genus UBA1351. The sequence continues at coordinate 9,408 of JAOZKH010000045.1, forward strand.
TATAGTGCCTTCTTTTTATGCAACGCTAAGAGCTTATCAAGAAACGGGATATAGATGGTTACATAAAATGGCTAGGTTGGGTCTTGGTGTTTGTTTGGCAGATGACATGGGTCTGGGAAAAACTGTTCAAGTTATCGCATTTTTAGAGCATGTACGAGTTAATAAAGGTGGAAATGCCTTGCTTATTCTACCAGCATCACTTATTGGTAATTGGGAAAAGGAAATCCAAAGATTCTCCCCAGAACTGACTTATCAGATACTGCATCGTAGCGCTATAAAAACGTCAGAGGAATTAGAGTTAAATGAATCGGCGTACCTACATATAACAACGTATGGTATGGCAGCTCGATTAGAAGCACTTAAGAATAAAACATGGGATATTCTTATTTTAGATGAGGCACAAGCAATTAAAAACCCAGGAACAAAACGAACAAAAAGCATTAAAGAAATACCAGCTAAACTTCGTATCGCAATGACGGGTACTCCTATTGAAAATAGATTAAGTGACTTATGGTCACTGTTTGATTTCTTAAATCAAGGTCTTCTAGGGAATGCTAAAGAATTTAAGACATTTACTAAAGAGCTTAGTAATGATGGATCAGGGTATCAACGACTACGAAAAATGATTAACCCTTTTTTATTAAGAAGGCTAAAAACAGACAAAAGCATTATTGCGGACTTACCAGATAAAATCGAAATAAATGAATATGCAACGCTATCAAAAAGACAAGTTGTATTATATAAAAAGCTAGTTGATCAAATATCAGAGAAATTATTAGTATCAGAAGGTATAGAAAGAAAAGGTCTTGTGCTAGCAAGCATCATGAAGTTTAAACAGATTTGCAATCACCCAGATCAATATCTTGGTAGAGAAGATTATAAGCCAGTACAAAGTGGTAAGTTTGAACAGCTAAAGGAAATATGTGAAACAATCTATGAAAAAAGAGAAAGAGTACTTATATTTACTCAATTTAAAGAGATGACAGAGCCTTTATCAGATTTTTTAAAAACTATTTTTGGAAGAGAAGGTTTTGTGTTACACGGTGGAACTTCTATCAAAAACAGAACAAAAATGGTAGAGGCATTTAATGGTGAACGATATGTACCTTATATGATACTTTCTCTAAAAGCTGGAGGAGTGGGACTAAATCTTACTGGTGCAAATCATGTGATTCACTTTGATAGATGGTGGAATCCTGCTGTTGAAAACCAGGCTACAGACCGTGCCTTTCGTATTGGACAAACTAAAAATGTAATGGTGCATAAGTTTGTGACAAAAGGGACTATAGAAGAAAAAATAGATGAAATGATTGTGCAAAAGCAAAAATTAGCAAAAGATATACTTGGTTCAGGTGGAGAACAATGGATGACTGAACTAGATAACGATGAATTGTTGAAGTTATTTGAGTTAGGAGGCGCATAATATGGGTTATGGTGGATATCCTAAATATGTATCAGTAGCTGAGAAAAGAGTTAAAGCAGCAATAGCTTTAGCAAAACTTAAGAAGAAGAACCCTAATATTCAGCCCGTCATAATCGAAGGAAGAAGTTTAGCTAAAAACTGGTGGGGAAAAGCTTGGAATAATAATTTAGAGAGTTATGCAGATTATAGTAATCGAATCTCTAGAGGTAGAAGTTACGTTAAAAACAATGCGGTCTTAGATTTGAATATTGTAAAAGGTAGTGTGATAGCACAAGTTAAGGGAAGTCGAGTTAAGCCTTATGAAGTTGTCGTTAAACTTGATGCCTTGAGTCAAGAAAAGTGGAGTCAAGTCACAGAGCTGTGTAATCATAGTATAGTTTCTTTAGAGCAACTAGTTGAAGGGAAATTTCCGGAACGATTGGAAATTTTATTTACAGACCATAAGTATGGCTTTTTCCCATCTCCAGAAGAAATTCATTTTGGCTGCAATTGTCCCGACTGGGCATATATGTGTAAGCACGTCGCAGCAGTTCTCTACGGGATTGGTTCAAGATTAGACAATGATCCAATGCTTTTCTTTGAGATTCGAGATGTAGATAGTCATGCCTTAATAAAGAAAACCATGGAAAGCAAGCTAGATAGCATGTTAGACAATGCCAACAAGAAAAGTAACCGTGAAATTGAAGAAAAAGATATCTTTAATATATTTGGGGTCTGACCCTAGGTGAAACATTGATTATATTTGTATTATGTCTAGAAAATGGCTAGTAAAACGATTATAATCGTGTTACAATATTTTTGGAGGTGTTTATATGGTTATCAGACATAAGTATTTAGATAAATTACTTCGTTGGGTAGATACACCTGTTATAAAAGTGATTACAGGTGTAAGACGTAGTGGTAAATCATTTTTAATGAAAATGCTTCAGGAGGAACTGATTCGTCATGGCGTTGATGAATCTACTATTATCAATATTAATTATGAATTAATTTCTTTTCATAACATTCGATCCTATAAGAAGCTAGATGCATATATTCATGAAAATACAAATGGAAAAGTAGCGAAAACCTATGTTTTTATTGATGAGATCCAAAACTGTGATGGCTGGGAATATGCCCTTGCTTCACTACTAGCAGAAGAACGGTATGATTTATATGTGACTGGGTCGAATGCAAGTATGTTATCAGGAGATCTCGCCACTCATATTGCAGGAAGGTATGTTGAAATTGATGTATATCCTCTAACTTTTTCAGAATATACTAATTTTGTAAAAGAATTAGAGCGGTCAGAAAAGGGAATGAGTGAACATTTCAATGACTACTTGAAATTTGGCGGTTTTCCAGGACTGTCAAATACAGTGGATCGTGATGAATCAAAAACACAGTATCTTAAAGGGATAAGAGATACTGTTATTCTTAGAGATGTTATACAAAGACATAAAATCAGAGATTCAGTTGTCCTTGAAAAAGTTCTTTTATACCTATTTGATAATGTAGGGCAGATTTTTTCTTCGAAGAAAGTGGCTGATTATCTGGGGAATATCGGGTATAAGGCGTCGGTGGATTCTATTACCACCTACATCAAAATATTGGAAGATGCAAAAATAATCTACTCAGCACCTAGGTATGATATTAAAGGTAAAAAGATTATGCAAAGACTTGATAAACACTACTTAGTTGACTTAGGTCTAAGATATGCAGATCTTGGGGACAGAACCAATGATATTGCTCAAATCCTAGAAAATGTTGTGTTTATGGAATTGATTTCTAGAGGATACAAGGTTTATGTAGGCAAAGAAGGTGATAGGGAAGTGGATTTCATTGCAGAAAAGGGAGATGAAAGAATCTATTATCAGGTTTGCTACTTGCTTGCCACAGTGGAAGTAAAAGACAGGGAGTATAGGTCACTTCTTGCTATTAAAGACGCATATCCAAAAGTTGTATTATCTATGGATACGATACATATGGGGACAAATAATGGGATTAAACACATGAATATATTGGATTTCCTTTTTGAACAATAAATGTTCACTTATTAAATAAAAACGAATAAGGGGAAAAATTATGGGTGAGATTATCTTTTTTGACACAGAAGTAACCCTTGATTCAAAGCAGATCAAGGACTTTGGTGCTATTGCAGATCACGGTGGACAAATCCATACAGGAAGTAGTCGAGAGTTTCTAGGATTTATTAAAGGAGCTTCTTTCTTATGTGGACATAATGTAATTCGTCATGATATTCAATATCTTAATAGAATTGCACCTGATATAGCGCGTGTTCCATTAATTGACACGTTATCATTATCCCCACTTCTGTTTCCAAAAAAACCATACCACCATCTTGTAAAGGATGATAAATTATATACAGAGCAGCTGAACAATCCTTTGAATGACTCTATTCAGGCTAAGGATTTGTTTTATGATTGTTTAAATGCTTATAATCAGCTAGATGTTTGGCTAAAGAGAGTTTATAAAGGATTACTTTATGAAGAAATGGAATTTGCTTCGTTTTTTAAATATATTGATAATCAAGAGAAAAAAGAATTTAGAGAATCTTCAAATATTTCAACAGATGGCATTGAAGCTGAGATTCGTATTCACTTAGACAAACAGATTTGCAGTAATGCGAATCTAAAACAACTCATATTAGAAAATCCAATCGAATTAGCTTATGCAATTGCAATTATTCATGCGGATGATCAATCATCTATCACGCCAAGATGGGTGTTATTTTCATATTCTGAAGTAGAAGGTGTTTTGAATAAACTACGAAATACGCCATGTCTTACAGGATGTGTATATTGTGATAAAGCACTTAATCCTATTAGTGGTCTTCAGGATTATTTTGGCTATGAAGCTTACCGTGAGTTTGATGGTGTTCCATTACAGGAAAGAGCAGTTGAAGCAGCGTTATATGGCAAATCTCTCTTGGCGGTATTCCCAACAGGTGGCGGCAAGTCTATTACATTTCAAATCCCTGCTCTTATGGCTGGAAGGGCGACTAGGGGACTGACCGTTGTTATTTCACCACTACAATCACTAATGAAAGATCAGGTGGATAATCTAGAGAAGATGGGGATAACAGAAGCTGTTACAATTAATGGTTTGCTTGACCCTATTGAACGGGCAAAGGCTATTCAGCGTGTGGAAGATGGTTCGGCAAAAATTTTATATCTGTCTCCTGAATCTTTGCGGTCAAAGTCTATGGAAAGACTTATGCTTGGAAGAAAAATCGAAAGATTTGTTATTGATGAAGCTCATTGCTTTTCAGCCTGGGGACAGGATTTTAGAGTAGACTATTTGTATATTGCTGAGTTTATTAGAAATATTTATGAGAAAAAACAGCTTGAGGAAATGATTCCAGTATCTTGTTTTACAGCGACAGCTAAGCAAAATGTTGTGGATGATATTCGTGAATATTTTAGATTGAATCTAGAGTTAGACTTAGAACTGTATACTGCAAGTGCAGCTAGAAAAAATTTAAAATATAAAATCATTAAATGTAGTGAACTGGAGAAATATGAACGTTTAAGAATATTGATTAGTACCCATGAATGTCCTACAATTGTTTATACTTCGTCAACGAAAAAAACAGAAGAGTTAGCTGAACGTTTAAACAGTGATGGGTATAGGGCGAGAGCATATCATGGAAAAATGGACAAGAAAGTTAAGTCTAAAAATCAGGATCAATTTACCAGTGGGGAAATTGATATTATGGTTGCAACGTCTGCATTTGGAATGGGCGTTGATAAATCTGATGTAGGACTTGTTATACATTATCAGATTTCTAATTCTCTTGAGAGTTATGTGCAAGAAGCTGGTAGAGCCGGTAGAGATCAAAGCATTAATGCAGAGTGCTTAGTTTTGTATAATGACGAGGATTTAAATAGCCATTTTAATCTGTTAAATCAGACAAAACTAAATATTTCTGAGATTGGAAATGTTTGGCGAGGAATTAAAGAGATAACAAGATTTAGGAAAAATGTATCTAAATCTGCTCTTGAAATTGCAAGAAAAGCCGGTTGGGATGACAGTGTTTATGATATAGAAACTCGTGTGAAAACTGCTATTGCAGCTTTAGAACAGGCAGGATATTTAAAAAGAGGTCAAAATAATCCAAGAGTTTATGCAGATAGTATTTTGTCAGAAAGTGTATTAGAAGCATCTGAAAGAATTCGTTCTTCGCAGTGTTTTGATGAACGCGATGCTGAGTTAGCTATTAGAATTATTGCAAAATTAATTGCTGCTAGAAGTAGGAAAAATTCTCAAGATGAGTTAGGAGAAATGCGAATAGACTATATTGGAGATCAACTAGGTATTAAAAAAGCAGATGTGATCCATATTGTTGGCTTGTTAAAAGAAGAGCGAATTCTTGCAGACAAAAAAGATTTGGCTGTTTTTCTAAAAGACGATATGACAAGGCAAAAAGCGTTGAATTCTTTCAAATGGCATAGAGAACTAGAAGAATTCCTATACGATGAACTAGATGGAGACGGGACTGTTAATATTAAAGAGTTAAATGAAAAAGCTGAAGCTAAGGACCTTAAAAAAGTAACACCGGATAAAATTATAACCATATTGAATTTTTTGTCCATTAACCATGTTCTTAAAAAGGAAAGTTCTAGGCAGTCTAAAAATCACTTTAGAATTTATTTTTTGGAAGACAGAGATTCAATGATGAAATCTTTTGAAAAACGTATATTTCTCGCTGATTTCATATTGACATATTTATATAATAAAAATGATGAGTATCTTGAAGATGAAGGGATAGTTGAGTTTTCTGTGTTGGAATTAAAAGAAGAATTTATGAATGAGCATCGTATGCTTCAAACGAAAGTCACTCAAAAAGAAATCGAAGATGCTCTCTTCTACTTGTCAAGAATTGAAGCTCTCAAAATCGAAGGTGGATTTTTGGTGATTTATAATGCTCTTAGTATTGAGCGACTAGAAGAAGATAATAGAATTCAGTATAAGATTGATGATTATAAAAAACTGCAAACTTATTATGAGCAAAAAGCTCATCAAATTCATATTGTCGGAGAATATGCTAATAAGATGTTAGAAAATTATGAAGCGGCTCTAAAGTTTGTTGATGATTATTTTACATTGAATTATCAGACATTTTTGGCTAAATATTTTAAGGGAGCTAAAGGTAATGAAATTCGTAGGAATGTAACTCCGGCAAAATTTAGGCAGCTTTTTGGAGAATTATCCACTTCACAACTTGATATTGTTAAAGATCAAAATACAAAATATATTGTTGTTGCTGCAGGACCAGGAAGTGGTAAAACTAGAATATTGGTACATAAATTAGCCTCATTGCTTTTGATGGAAGATGTTAAACATGAGCAGTTATTGATGGTGACTTTTTCTAGATCGGCTGCAGTAGAGTTTAAAAGAAGGTTAAAGAAACTTATTGGCAGTTCGGCTAACTACGTTGACATTAAGACCTTTCATTCGTTTTGTTTTGATATACTTGGGAGAGTTGGAGATATTGAGAAGTCATCTAATATTGTTAATGAAACGGCACATTTGATAAAAACAGGTGAAATTGAGCAGTCAAGGATAACAAAGACTGTTATGGTAATTGATGAAGCTCAAGATATGGATGAACATGAGTTTGAATTAGTGAGGGGAATGACGAAACAGAATCCGAATATGCGAGTTATTGCTGTTGGTGATGATGATCAAAATATTTATGAGTTTAGAGGTTCAAAATCAAAATATCTTAAAAAAATATCCGAAGCAAACGGAGCAAAAACCTATGAGTTGGTGGATAACTATCGTAGTAAATTTAACTTGGTGGAGTTTTCTAATCAGTATGTACAAAATATTAAGAAGCGAATGAAATCAACGCCTATACATGGAATTGATTCATCAGATGGTGAGATTGAATTAATCAGGTATCATCATGATAATATGCTAGATGGGGTAATCAATCGATTGGTATCAGATGGTGCTAAGGGTTCTGTTTGTATTTTGACTGCAACTAATGATGAGGCATTACAGATTGCAGGAAGACTGATGGATGTGAATATTAAAGCTAAGTTGATTCAAACTTCAGAACAAGTGAAACCTAAAGATCTTGATGAGGTACGATACTTTATTCAGTGTCTAAAGTTATCTGATGAGTGCCATACAATTGATGATTATCGATGGGGAAATGCAAAGCATAAAGTGTTAAAGAAGTACTCAAGAAGTGAGTATATAGGATTATGTAAACGTCTATTTTCTGATTTTGAAGTTATAGCAGGAAAGCAAAAGTATGTATCTGATTTTAATATATTTCTTCGTGAATCTAAATTAGATGACTTTATTTATTCTGAAAATGATGTTATTCAGGTTTCAACAATGCATAAGGCTAAAGGTAGAGAATTTGATTCGATTATCATAATGTTAGATAAGTTTAAAGATACAACAGATTCTAATAAACGCTTATTGTATGTTGCTATGACGAGAGCGAAAGAGGCTCTTATGATTCACTACCGGGATATGGGACTGCATCAAAAATTTAGTCAAATTTATTCAATGGATTTATCTGCTGTGGCTGAAAAACCTGGTATGTATGCTGTAGAAGAACATAAGGAACCTGCAAGATTGCAACTGTCAGAGGTTAAAAGTAGCTACAGGTCTCAGTCTAACATCAGTTTTCAGTTAGGCTATCAAGATATTTTCTTGAGTCTTTTTATAGAGGAAGAGTTTAAAGAACGTATTGCGGATTTACAAAGTGGTGATGAGTTAGCAGTTGATCTTCGAGGATGTTGTGATAAAAATGGTAAGCAGATTCTTGCTTTTTCTAAGAGCTTTAAAGAACGTCTAAATCAGTACAGAGATAAAGGATATGTTCTTCACGATGCCAAGGTGCATATGGTTGTTTTCTGGAAAAGTGAAGATATGGATGAAGAAGTACGAATTGTAATGCCTATTATTAGGATGAAGGAATGCCAAACAGATTACAAATAACTTCTTTTAATGTCATTTATGGTTAAGGTGTCAAAACTAAGTTTCTCTAATTCTACCACTATATGTAGT
>JAOZKH010000166.1 GCA_029935405.1 Vallitaleaceae bacterium
AAATTATTTCATTTTCTTTTATTTTATCTTTACTAAATTTTTTTGTAAATTCATTGATTGTTTCAGATTGCACTGCCTTTTTAATACCTGAATCATCAATATGTTTATAAACTGTTATAGTTCCTAAATCTGTTGTTGATAATAAGTTTTTATTATCTGCTAATCTATATAATAACATAATAGCTTGTTCTCTTGTCGCTTGTCCAAGTGGATCGATTTTATCTTTTCCATTATTATCTTTTCCTACACCATTCATTATTTCATTATTATAGCAGTAATTTATATATCCTTTTGCCCAATCTTTAATTAAATTAGTATCAGAATATATATATCTTCCTACCTTATCTGTTATTTCCTTATTATCTAATCGTTCAACAAGATTTACAATAAGTGATGCTATTTCTTGTCTATTAATCGAATCATCTGGTCTAAATGTGCCGTCACCATTACCTTTAATAATTCCTGCGTTATAAGCTTTCACAATTTCTTCTTCATATGTATGTTCATAGATGTCTGTAAAAGGATATTTAGTAATAATACTAACTTCATCATTTTTAAGCTTTAATAATTCTAAAGCTAATAACACATATTCATATCTTTTTATCTCAGTTTGATAATTTGATTTTAAAGAAATTGGTACTATATTCTCACTCTCAGCAGCTGTCACCTCTTCAATCGCCCAACTACTTATGTCTACTACACCATTAACGCTTACTCCCAAAAATATTACGTTAAGAATCAAAATCAGTCCTAAAATAAATGCTAACTTTCTCTTATACACGTTTTCCCTCTCCCTCATATTTCATATTCTTCTTCGTTGCATATCTATACCTATGATATGTATGCCTATTACTAATTATTATGCCATATCACAAGAAATATAACAATAAATAATTTACGTTTTCGAAACCAATCCTATCATGGCATCAAAAGTATTTTCAGATACATCATATGTGTTGTCAATACAATAACAATCAATAGTAATAATTCCCTATAAGTCAATAATAGTATCTTACCATGTTCATAGGTATATTTCAAGAAAAAATAGTAACATTTTACTATTTTATTGCCTTTTGCCTAATATTTAGCAACAAAAAGAAACTGTTACACTTTTTTAGTGCAACAGTCCCTTTTAAGATCTTTTGTTATTTGATTAAATGCTATCAGGCAACTCTTTGATAATTGAGTTTATAAATATTATTTCCACAGTTTCATTTCCAGATTCATTAATTGCATATATTGCATAATAACCATTTTCAGAAACTATGAAGTATTCAGCCTTTTCATATCCTTCTAATTTCTCTGGATCTAATACAAATGGTGTTTCTCTTAATTCTTCGTCTGAAGAGTTTATGTTATATTCTAACATCAATACGTTATTTGCAGTATTTGCTCCAACAAAGTCATTAACTTCAGCAGTAGTCTCACCATCTTCTAGTTTCTTCATGTATGTAGCAATAACTTTAGATTTATCACCATCTGTTTTAATATGTATTGGTCTTTCAATTGTTTCATCACCAGTTACTACAACCGTTTTATCAAAATTTGCTTCAATTATCGGTTTTGCATTATCTTTTGCTGAAAATTCAACTAATTCACTTGAATTACTATAATTTACTGTAACCACTTTACTAGCAATTGATAAGTCAATATAACCACTTGGTAATGCCGTTACTTCAACTGTGTAAGTATCTGTAATTAATCCAGTTGCTTTGAATATTCCTGTAACACCTGTAAGTCCTGATGTAACAGTTGCACCTGCACTATTTTTTATAGTAATACTTGCTTCTTTTATTGCTCTTCCTAAGTTATCCGTAACATCAACGTTAATCAAACCGCTTTTAACATTGATTGCAGAAGACTTTTCAAAACTCTGATTTGCTAATACAGCTCCACCTTCACTGAAACGTACATCATAAGTTCCAGTAAGTGGTAAGGTCGTTGATTTAGTAGCAACAAATGTCATGTTAAACATTGTATTAGCTTCATCAATATCAGTGTTTTTATCATCAAACATAGGTGTTATTCCATATGTTGAACCAGATACACTCCAGCCATCAGTATTTACAACTTGGATTTCATTAGTATTAATATTACTTGATAATCTAATATCTTCAATTAAATCTTTGTCTCCGGCTCTAACCGTACCAACATTGTATGTTAATGAAATAGTATCTCCTACAAGATATCCATCTTCTAAATTATCACTTACAATAAGTGTTGGCATTTCTTTATGTGTCACATTAAATAGTTCCACACCAGTTGCGCCATGTTCATCTGTAACCACAACTTTAATAATAAATTCTTCAACGCTATCAGTAAGTACTATAGGTTTATCAAAACTAATATCAATAGGAATTTCTTTTCCTACATTACTCATTAATTTTACACGTATTTCTTTGTCATCAAATACTGTATAAACTTCAGTCATAAACTGTTCATCAAGGAAATCTATATCATGAATAGTAAGTTCAAAGTCAATTTCATTAACTGAAGGAACAATATTCATTCCATCATAAATATCTGCAACATCCATAGTAGGAGCATGATTTGCACCTCTTGAAGCTTTTAACATGGTATTAACAAAGAATTCCTGTTCTTCTGCTCCATTTGGTGTTGAGTGACCTGTCCCTGAATACGTAATATTTCCATTAGTAAATGTATAGTAATAAGCAGCAGGGTAATATTTGAAATTCCCAGCATCAAGTGTAAACCATGGAACTACGTTCTCAGCTTCTAAGTCAATTTCCCAATATTGATCATGTGTCGCTGCAATTGCTAAGTTTTTCGAAGGATTATTAGCTAAAACATACGGATACATAGTTATTAGTCCTTCGTTTAATTTATAAGCATTCTTAATTCCCCATGCTTTCCAAATTCTTTTACCTGCATATGTTCTTGTGTTACTAAAGCCCATATCATCTTTAAAATTAGCAGTAATATTTGGTGCATCATTATAACTAACGTAATCATTGTAACTTTGTGTTTCTGTTCTCATATCAAAGTTATTAGTGTAATCTTGCGGACCAGCTGTATCATGTGTAAACAAGATACCTTGCCCAGTATTAATAAATTCATCAATTGCATCAATTGCTGCTTGAGATCTTAAATCCTTGTTTCTTATGGCTCCGCCTGAACCTCCAAAGGAATCACCAAAACCAAAGATAATCATATCATAATTACCATTAAGAACTGTAGGATTACCATCTACCGATGAAGGATATTCATCTTCTGAGTTTTCCCAAGCTGCATATGCAATATCAAAGTCATCAACTTGCATATAAGTAACATTTATTTCGTAGTCTCCTGTAACTAAAGGTTTTACAAATGTATTACTATTAATATCCATTCTGTTTGTTCCTGGAGATAATTGTAAAACATTAACAATTGTCTTATCACCTTTATATGCCGTAAATCCTATCATGTAGTCTTTAGCATTTGTTACTTCGTCAACTAATTCAAGTTTCCAAGGCATTAGACCATTAAAGGTATCATCTAAAGAATAAATCAAACTTAGACCACTCGTGTCAACACTTACATCATTTTTAAGCACTTGTTCTCTAGCTTCAAAAATTCCATCACCATTTAAATCTATTGATAAATAAGTGTCCATTCCATTATCTTGTTCATTAAATGCAGCATACAGATATTCCATTAAATGATCAGATGCATAACTTTCATCTGTACCATCATATGCATTTGGTTGTGAAATAATAGTAAGTCTAGGTCGGTGTTCAGAGTTATCATACCAGTTTTTAAGACTATTTATTGTACTTTCGTCAAAATAAGGAACTGAACGTACATTACTTAAATTTTCAATTGTCAACATATTCGTTTGTAGTTTTGTTCCGTTCATGTTAAAGATTTCATTATCAACAATTAATAATTGACCAGTTTGTGCAAATTCTATTACCTCAGAAGCTTTTCTATTAGTAATGTCAATATCTGCAACTATACTCTTTGTACCTGCTCCAGTAATTGTATAATCTTCATAATCTTCAATTGCTCCCATATAAATAACGTCATATTTACCATTTAATTCTTCAATATTTCCTACAAATTCATTCATAGACATTTGTCGAAGATCAACAGTCATTCCGTCTAATTTATTTTCTAGAGCATCTTTACTAAGTTCAAAAACGCGACCAGGTTGTACTTCTAATATATCAAGTTCATTATCCGGTCTAAGATTAGGGTCTGACCCTTCGTTTACTACTAATGTTCTTATATTAAAGTATTTATGTTCTGTATAACCATCTATATCCATATAATGAATTGAAGAAGTATTATTAGCACCAAAAACATAAGTTCCATGTGTATTTGGCATAACATCTACACTAAATTCATAAGTATCTGCAACATATGCTGTTTCGTCTTCATTTAAAGTAAATGATATTGATCCAAAATCTTTAGATATATTATTACCCTCTATAACTATACCTTCAGTTCCACTAATTGCAGTTACATCATTTGGTAATAGTTCTTGAAAAACAACGTCAGTTATAGAAACTTCATTAATAATTTCTTCTGCTATTTGTTCATAAACTAAATTAATAGCATCAACTGAATCTGCTGTATAATAAGTTCCTTCTGACTCAAGA
>JAOZKH010000167.1 GCA_029935405.1 Vallitaleaceae bacterium
GAGAAAACTAAATTATCAAAATTGTTACAGAATTTAATGAATGCTTCTTCACAAACAGTATTTCTTCAGTCAATTGCAATAGATGTTTCAAATGAAGATATTGAAGAACATGAGGCAATAGACGAAAGTAGTATTGCAGATGAAAGTGAGGGAATAGAAGAAAGTAGTATTGCATATATTAATATAGATGAGTATATTATAGCAACATTTATTTTTAGAAATTATGTGAATGGTCAAAGTATTATAAGTAATAACAGAATAGAGTATAGTTTTTACGAAAATCAAGAAAACTATAATTCATTAACTGAATTGTTTTGCCCGCAAAATAATAAAGAATAAGGTATGATTAGCATGATAACAAATAAATATGTAACTAGATAAACTTATGATGACAGTATAAAACTAGGGGGGAAAATGAAAAAGCAAATAAAATGTGTTACAAATAAGGATGGATTCACGCTAGTTGAACTAATGATCGTATTATCAATAATCGCAATTTTAGCAATTGTTTTGGTGCCAAAGGTTGGAGATATGAAAGATTCTGTAAGAGAACAAGGTGTAAATTCAAATCTTAATAGTATTAGAGCTTTTTTAGAATTAAAAGTAAATAGCCGATTACCAAATGCCAATGATGAAGATGATCGTATGCTTGCATTGCTTCAAACAGAATTTATTGGTGGAAATGCAATTGTAAATCCATTTACCAATGGTGATAATATTGGATTAGATGCTTGGAACACACTAAATAATAATAATTATTCTACAATTATCTATAATAGAGCTATAATGTTTGACTCTAACAATTATACTCAATTAGGGACCAATATTTCTTATAGAGGTAAGATAATTATTGAAGTGTTTAATAATGTATATATCATATATGGCATGAATAAAGAGGGAGTAGCCTTAACTTATCAAATCGTAAGATAATATTAGTGATTAAGTTCAAGAACAAAAAAATGAATATAATTATGATAAAATTATAAATAAATATGTAACTAGATAAACTTATGATGACAGCATTACAGCGGAGGTAATAATGAAAAATTTAACAAAACGAGTAAGAAATAACAAAGGATTTACACTAGTTGAACTAATGATCGTATTATCAATAATCGCAATTTTAGCAATTGTTTTGGTGCCAAAGGTTGGAGATATGAAAGATTCAGTAAGAGAACAAGGTGTAAATTCAAATCTTAACAGTATTAGAGCTTTTTTAGAATTAAAAGTAAATGACAGATTACCAAATTCCGGTTCAGAAGACGATCGAATACTAGGGTTACTAAATGCAGAATTTATAGGTGGAAATGCTATAGTAAATCCATTTACTAATGGAGATGATATTGGTTTAGACGGTAGTAACAGACAAACAAGTAATCTTTATTCAACGATTATTTATGATAGAAATTCAATGTTTGATGCTGATGATTATAATGTTTTTTCTACTAATATTGGTTATAGAGGCAAGGTAATGGTTGAAGTATTTACTAATGCCTATATCATACATGGTACAGACAAAGACGGAGAACCTTTAACTTATCAAATCGTAAGATAGTATAGTTGTTTAGATTAGGAGTTTACCATGAGTAAAAAGAAAAAACGGTTAGGTGAAATTCTTATAGAAGCAAACCTTATAGATGAATCTATTTTAATGAAAGTTCTCTCATTGCAAAAGGAAACAGGATTAAAAATAGGAGAGATTTTAACTAAAGAAAAGTATCTGACAGAAGAACAGATTTTAGAAGCGATACAAAACCAATTAAAGATACCATCTATCGATTTAAATAAAATTAATATCAGGCAGGAAATAATTGATCTCTTGCCTGATAAGCTTGTTAGAAAACATATGGTTATTCCAGTGGATGTGGTTAATGGACAATTAATGATTGTAATGAGTGATCCATTAAATCATTATGCTATAGAAGATATTCGTGCAGCATCTGGAATGCTAACAAAAGTTTCTATTACACTTAAAAATAGTATATTAGAAAATATAGAACGTTATTACGGTAAGAATAAAGCTGCTAAAGCAATTAAGGATTATAGTCGTACTTATGGTCAAAGTAACTTAAAAGACAGAAAAGATAAAATAGATAAAATAGACGAAGATGTTGCTCCAGTTATAAAATTTATTAATTCAATTATTGAAAACGCAATGTTAAATGGTGCATCAGACATTCATTTTGAACCTCAAGAACATGCTATGCGTATACGTATACGAATAGATGGAGTATTGCAAGAGATGATGACTTCAGATTTGAATATGCATGAAGCTGTAATAAGTCGTATTAAGATTATGTCAAATCTAAATATAGCTGAACATAGAATTCCACAAGATGGTAAAATTGAATATAATATTAAAGGAAAAAAAATAGATTTGAGAATTTCTATTGTTAATGCAGTATGGGGCGAAAAAGTAGTAATGAGAATTCTTGATAAAAGTAATGTCATGATAGAGCTTGATCAACTAGGATTAGATGAGTCAAATCAACAACGATTTAATCATATCATAAATCAACCTCATGGAATTATTCTTGTTTGTGGTCCAACAGGTAGTGGTAAAACGACGACTCTATATTCAATACTGAACAAATTAAATGACGTTAGTAAAAATATTATTACAATAGAAGATCCTGTTGAATATAACTTTGAAAGCATTAATCAATTACAAGTAAATCCGAAAATAGGATTCGAATTCACATCAGGACTTCGTGCAATATTAAGACAAGATCCTGATATTATAATGGTAGGTGAAATTCGTGATGCTGATACGGCAGAAATATCAATTAGATCTGCATTAACGGGTCACTTGGTTTTATCAACAATTCATACAAATAATTCAATTGGGACAATTACTAGGCTTAAAGATATGGGAATCAAACCATTTCTTTTATCTTCTACAATTGTAGGCGTTGTTGCTCAAAGACTTGTAAGAAAAGTGTGCTTTAACTGTGGAGAAGAACATGTAACAGACACAAGAGAAATGAAACTACTAGATATTGACAAACCTACAAAGATACGTGAAGGAAAAGGCTGCCGTCTTTGTAATAATACAGGGTACAAGGGACGTGTTGCTGTATTTGAAGTTCTACAAATGACAAATGATTTACGTATTATGATTGATGAGGGTATATCAGAATCTGAAATAGAAATTGCTGCTAAAAAAAGCGGAATGAGTTTCTTACGACAGTCATGTATTAATAAAGTTATTGAAGGTGTTATAACTCTAGATGAGATGTTACGTGTGACATATAGTCAACGATAAGGAGGCGCTATGAGTAAATTCAGATACGAAGTAATTGATGTTCATGGCAAAATCATAAAGGGTATTCTTATTGAAGATGATATTGAAGTGGCAGAAGATGTACTAATAGCAAAACAATATCAGATAATTCAAATAAAAAAATTGTTTAGTTTAACTATTTTTAATATACGTAGTAATCTAAATGATGAGCAATTAACGGCATTTTGCGGTAATATTGGAATTATTTTGGATTCTGGTGTAACCATTCTACGTGGCCTTGAGATGTTAGTAGAACAAGCTGAGAACAAAAAAGCAAAAACCATCATTAAAGAAATATACTCAAGTGTTAGAAAAGGTATGAAATTATCAATGGCAATGGGTAAAACAGGTGTTTTTCCTGACTTATTAGTTGACATGATTAGCTCTGGAGAAATGACATCACATTTAGTAGATGTTTTATTTAGTATGGAAGATTTTTATAAGCGAGAAGCATCGGTTAAAGCAAAGATACGTAGTGCATCAATTTATCCACTAATATTAATAGGTGCAGCTATCTTAATGGTTTTATTCTTTAACTTTTTTGTATTTTCTGAATTAAAAATTTTATTTGAAGATATTACTGAATTACCGGTAATTACAAATATGATGTTACAAACAATAGAGTTTGTAAATGCTAACCCATTAGTAATTATTGGCATAATTGGTGGAATAGTTATCAGTATACAGATTTTATTAAAAATTGAATTTATTAGAGAGAAATATGATCAAGTAATACTTTCTATCCCAGGACTTGGTAAAGTCAAGAAACATGTTATGACAGCTAGAGTTTCTTCAAGTATGGCAATATTTATTAAAGCTGCAATTCCAGTGATGGATGCCATCTCCGTTGAAGAAAGATTAGTTGCTAATATGTTTGTCAGCAAAAGAATTGCTTTGGCAAAAAATGAAATTAAAAGAGGAATTCCTATTTCAGATGCATTTGAAAATTGTGAAGTATTTGATTCTTTAATGATACAAATGATTCGTGTAGGCGAAGAAACAGGTAAATTAGAAGATATGTTCTTTAGATTAAGCGATATTTATGAGAAAAAAAGTGAGATTGGGATATCAAGATTAGTAGCACTTATCGAACCGACATTTACCTTGGTAATAGGACTAATCATTGGATTTGTAATATTAGCAATGGCACTTCCGATTTTTGACTTATCGTCTTTATACTAATTAATTGTCATCATTTATTGAATTAGAAATAGCTATTTCTAGAGCTTTCGTAATTAGATTAATAGTCAT